>JBEANQ010000020.1:0-20924 GCA_041165345.1 Pseudomonadota bacterium | reverse complement strand
CGAGTCCGGCGCAGTCACCATTTAAGCATTTAAAAGCACAATCACTGGTCTGACCATTTATTTTGGTTGGCTCTAGACGCACGTTGGTCGGGATTTTTGCCGCTTTAGTCTGCTGTAATCAGGCATCTTCCGGTTTTCTCCATGTTTACCGCTTATCTCTAGTGCATTCCACGCCATCGCAGGATGCTTAAACATGTCACATCATCAGGGTCTTCAGGCCGATCTTCAGCAAGTTTTGGCGCGCCAAATGAGCCGCCGCCGTTTAATTGCCTTAGGTTTGGGCAGTGCGGCAGTCTTGGTGGGTTGCGGGACAGAAGACAGTACCACAACGACGACGACAACCAGCAGCACGACCGATACCTCGGGTACAACAACCACTGATACCACCACAGGCAGCACCACAACCACCAGTTGTAGTGTGATTCCGGAAGAAACCGGCGGCCCTTACCCTGCGGATGGCTCGAATGGTCAAAACGTGTTGACGCGCTCAGGGGTGGTTCGCAGTGATATTCGCAGTAGTTTAAGCACGGGTACTGTGGCCGTAGGGGTTCCGTTGACGGTTAAGCTCAAGTTGGTTAATACCAACAATGCGTGTGCTGCGCTGTCGGGCTATGCCATTTATTTGTGGCATTGTGATCGTGCGGGCAATTATTCGATGTATAGCGCGGCGGTCACCAATGAGGACTATTTGCGTGGCGTACAGGCAACCGATAGCAACGGTATGGTGACTTTTACAACGATTTTTCCGGCGTGTTATTCGGGACGTTGGCCGCATATTCATTTTGAAATTTACCCGACTTTAAATTCGGCGACGGTCTCAAGCAATAAGTTGCGCACTTCGCAGTTGGCAATGCCTGCTACTGCATGTCATACGGTTTTTGCCACGACGGGCTATGAGGCAAGCATTAGTAACTTTGCCAAGACCAGCTTGACGACTGACAATGTATTTAGTGATGGTTCGACCTTGCAGGTGGCCAGTGTGACCGGCAATGTCAGCGATGGTTATGTGGCGACGTTGGTGGTGGGAGTGGCAGTTTAAGTCATGGTGGGTTGTTGAGCGTGTAACACAACAGGCGCGTCTCTGATGGGACGCGCTTTTTTTATGGGTGTGTTTAGCGCGACAGCACTGCTTTAATCAGTGGCCATGCGTTGTTTAATAACAGGGGTTGTGCGTTGGCGTTGGGGTGAATGCGGTCGGCTTGCATGAGATTGGGGTTACCTGCAACACCTGCCAACAAAAAGGGCAGCAACGCAATATGGTGTTGTTTGGCCACGTGGGGATAGACCTGTTCAAACGCTTGGGTGTAGGCACTGCCATAATTGGGCGGAATTTTCATGCCCAGTAGAATGACGGAGGCGTTGTTTTTTTGGCTGAGCTGAATGATTTGACTGAGGTTTTGTGCCATGCCTTGTGGCGGTTGGCCGCGTAAGCCATCGTTGCCGCCGAGTTCGACCACCACCACATGGGGTTGATGGGTGCGCAGTAAGAGCGGCAGGCGACCGAGTGCGCCGGTGGTAGTTTCGCCACTGACACTGGCATTGATCACGGTGTGCGTGCCCACACGGTAGGGCGGGCTGCTCAATCGTTGTTGCAATTTGTACACCCAGCTTTGTTCAGGCCGAATGCCATAGCCTGCACTGATACTATCACCCAGAATCATAATGGTGTCTGCATGGACAGGTTGTCCAATCAGCAGGCTTGCCATACATAGCATCACAGGCCACGCGTGGCGGGTGAACGGCGGGATTATTGGGAGAATCATGGGTGTCTGCTCATCAGTGGGGTCAGGGGTCAGCGGGGCAGTCGGCACGTTTGGCGACGGTCGGACTGGGTCAGTCGGTACAAACTGATACGGGTCTTTGGCCAATATTGCAAGACATTCACCTTGAGATTGCCCAAGGCGAACATGTAGCGATTACTGGTCGGTCGGGGTCGGGTAAGTCGACCTTGCTGGGCTTGTTGGCCGGTTTAGACCGTACCACCACGGGTGAGGTGTGGTTGTGCGGTCAGCCCCTGCATGATCTAGATGAGGACGCGCGTGCGGCAATTCGACTGGCGCATGTGGGTTTTGTGTTTCAGTCGTTTCAGTTATTGCCGCATTTAACGGCCCTTGAAAACGTGATGTTGCCCTTAACCTTGGGGCGTGGTGTGCGTCGGGCGCAGGCTGAACAACAAGCGCGTGAGATGCTGGCACAGGTGGGCTTGGCGGCGCGGATCAACCAAACACCACGGGTGTTGTCTGGCGGTGAGCAACAGCGGGTGGCGATTGCCCGTGCCTTGGTGCATCGACCGGATGTCGTGTTTGCAGATGAACCGACCGGCAATTTAGACAGTCAAACCGCACAAGCTATCGAGGGGTTGTTGTTTGGTTTAAACCGTGAGCATGGCACCACATTGGTGTTGGTGACGCATGATGCCGCGCTGGCTGGGCGTTGTGGTCGGCGTGTGCATTTGGCAGATGGTCGGTTGGTGCAACCATGAACCTGTGGCGTTTGATCTGGCGCGAGAGCTTAGGTGCAGGCGGTATGGGCTTGTTGTTGGCTGCGCTGGTGCTGGCGGTCACAGCGACCACCACGTTGCAGTTTACCACGGCGCTATTGCGTGATGCGGTGGGTCAGCAGTCGGGGCAGTTGTTGGGGGCTGATGTGGTGGTGTCGTCCTCTGAGCCGTTGCGGCCGGTGTGGCAGACCCGCACCCGTGGGCTGACTCAAACGTCGGTGCTGGTGTTTGCCAGCATGGCGCAAGCCAATGGTCAGTTTGTGTTGGTGAATGTCAAAGCCGTGCAAGCGGGTTATCCCTTACGCGGGGCATTGAGCTTGCAGCCTAACCGCTTAGCCGCTGGCCAAGCGCCCAAGCGAGGCACAGTTTGGCTAGAACCACGGGTTATGACGTTATTGAATGCCCGTGTCGGTCAAACCCTCACCTTGGGTGATGCGTCGTTACGGGTGGCGGGTCAACTGCTGCGTGATCCAAACCGTGAAACCGGTATGAGTGGGTTTTCGCCAACGGTGTTAATGGCGCAAGAGGATGTGGCAGCGACCCATGCCGTACAGGTGGGGAGTCGCTTAGATTATCGCTTGTTGTTGTCGGGCAGTCCGCAGCAGATGCGGCAGGTGATGTACCAATGGAAGAAAAAACTCCACAACAACGAACGTTTACGCAGTGCGACAGAAGGCAACACCCGTTTGCTCAAGCCCATGGGTCTGTTGAATGACTATGCCCAGATTGCCAGCGTCATGACCCTCCTGTTGTGTGGCATTGCGGTGGCATTATCGACCCAGCGTTTGGTGTTGCGTCAGGCCGATAGCATGGCGTTATTGCGCTGTCTGGGGGCGAGCCAAGCACAGTTGGCTGCGGCGTATGGCCTATTGTTATTGACCCTCTGGGCTGTGGCCGTGCTATTGGGTGGCGTGCTGGGTATGGCGGGTGGCTGGGCATTGTTGGCGTTATTGCGTCAAGGCTTGGCGGGGCTGTCGATTCCCTTTGAGCCTTTGGCCGTGTTGCAAGGGCCTGTGCTGACCGCCATGTTGACCGCTGGACTATTGCTGTTGGGCTTTGCCCTGCCGCATGTGCTGCGCCTGTTGCGGGTGTCGCCGTTAAAAATGTTGCGCCGTGAGTCACTGCCCCTGTCATGGTCTGGTGTGGTGATTGTGGGCTTGGCATGGTCGGCCTTGTTGCTGTTTTTGTTGTTGCAAACCGGCAAATGGATGTTGAGTGTGGCCTTGCTGGTGGGGCTTAGTGGCGTGTTGCTGCTCCTGTGGCTGGCCGTTTGGGGCGTGTTGACGGGGCTCAAGCGGCGCGGCATTGCGGTTGATGGCCTTGCTCGGCAGCCGCTTCGCAGTAGTGTGCAGGTGTTGGCCTTAGGGCTGGGCGCGGGTTTGATTGGGGTGGTGCTGTTGCTGCGTGGTGATCTGTTGCAGCATTGGCAACAGAGCCTACCCGCCAACACGCCCAATCAGTTTGTCTATGGTTTAGCACCCGATCAAAAAGCGGCATTTGAGCAAGCATTAAAGCAACGTCAGTGGTCGGCATCGCCGTTGTATCCCATGATCAAAGGCCGTTTGGTGGCACACAATGGTCGGCCGTTTCGCGGTGAAGCCGCCCAAGACCACAGTTTAAGCCGTGAGCTGAACCTCACCACCAGTGCGGTTTTGCCTGCCGATAATATCCTTACTGCTGGCACGCCGTTTACTGGGCCGCGTCAGGTGTCGGTTGAAGCTGCGCTGGCCGAGCGGTTGGGTCTAAGAGTAGGCGACCAGATCAGCATGAGCCTGCCAGAAGGCACACTGGTGGCACGCATCACCAGCCTACGGACGGTGCAATGGGATCGGTTTTCGCCCAACTTCTTTTTTATTTACTCCCCACACAGTTTGGATGCGCAGTCGGGTAGTTATTTGGGCAGCTTTTATGTGCCTGCGGCTGATCAAGCTCAATTGGCACCCTTGATACAGGCATTTCCAACCGCCTTGTTGATTGATGTCGGTGCGATATTGGCCGAGGTCAAACGGTTGCTGGCGTTGCTGGGGCAGGGTTTGGGGGTGTTGTCGGTATTGGTCACTGCGGCTGGAGGATTGGTGTTGTTGGCCAGTGTGCGCATGATGGTCGATGAGCGCCAAGCAGACATGGAATTGCTACGCGTAATCGGACTGTCACGGCGACAACTGCGTCGTCATGTGCTGGGCGAAATGGCTGCGTTGGGCCTGAATGCGGGGCTGGTGGCTGTGCTGCTGGCCGAATCTGTCGGGTGGGTGTTGGCATGGCGGTTACAGTTGCCCATGCAGTGGCATCCGTGCTGGTGGGCCGTGTTTCCGTTGAGCTTAATGCTACTGACGGTGGGCATTACCGTTGCCCCCTTGTCACGATTGTGGCGACAGTCGCCGTTGCAGGTGTTGCAGAATGTTTAACCATTGGTCAGCATGACTTTACAAGCATAAAAAAGCTGGCGTATGGTCAGAGCATCGCCAGCGCTCATCCAATATCAATCACTTGAGCCTGTACGAATCACACCAACAACATGAGCCGTCGACGGATGTTCGCGGCTCCCACCTGTAGGATGCAGGTGCGTTTCGCCGGAGTTCATCGTATGCGCCATCTCATCTGCATGGGCCTTGTGTGCCTGTCCTCAGCATTACCAACCAGCATGGTCTGTGCCGCAGGCCCTGCCCCCGTGTCGGCCTCGACTGTTAAAGAAGGTGACCGTCCGTTGCAGCGTATGCGCTTGCCAGAATTGATGAGTTGGCAGATTGATTACAGCCTAAATACTGATACATGGACGCTCAAAAATACTGACCTCAAACCTCGCCAAGGCAGTTATGCAACTGGCACGCTGTATATTCAGCAGTTGGGTGGAACCTTACCGCTAGATCCCAAAACGCTGTCACAAGCACTGACAGAGAATGGGGCGTTAGAAGGGGGATTACGCTTTAGCCAAATCGATCGCATTGAACCTGTTGCAAATGGTTATGTGATTGTGGGACAGACGCAAAGTGAATTAGAACCAAACGGCAAATCTTATGCAGGTTTTGTGATGATTCGGCATTTACAAGGTGCAAATGTGATGTGCCGTCAAGGCAGTGCCAGTGATTTAGCCGACCCTGATGCGTGGGTCAAAACGGGTATTGATATTTGTCGTAAATTGTCAATTTTCTGATGAGGGGTGGGTTAGCGCTGTTGACTGGTGAGTAAGGATAATTGTGTTGGAAGTGTGAACTGTTTCATCTTTTAATAGGCTGGCAAGTGTCTTTTTTAGGGATGAGGAGAACACGCATGATGCGTCATCGAGTGATGTTGACCTGTGCTTGCGCGCTGGCTTGGCCGGTATCATATGCTGAGATTGCAACAGTGGCCCGCAGTAAACCGGTCAATCCTAGCAAAAGTGTCAATATTAATACCGCTAGTGCGCAACAAATGAGCGCGATGCTGGATGGTATTGGCCCCAATAAAGCCGCAGCCATTGTGTTGTATCGTAAACGATTTGGGGTCTTTAAAACGGTTGATGATTTGGCGCATGTTGATGGGATTAGTCCGGTCACTTTAGGTCGAATTAAGCCATATATCCGTGTGTTGGATACGCCTGTATCAACCACTAAAGTTAGTGTATCTGCTGCTGAGGTGACTGATCATTAATTGGTACTTCATGGGTGATGACATCAAAAAACCGCAGTACCTGAGGGGGGCTGCGGTTTTTTTGTCAATCTAACGGCAATGTGATCACAGAGCCATCTGTATGACTTAGTGGTGATGACCACCTGCACCATGAACATGGCCATGTGCCAGTTCTTCAGCCGATGCGTCACGAATTTCAACGATTTCAACATCAAAATTCAGTGTTTGGCCAGCCAATGGATGGTTGCCATCAACAATGACCACTTCGTCAGTCACGTCTTTGACGGTAACGACTTGCATGCCATCATCGGCTTGGGCTTGAAATTGCATGCCAACTTCGATGTTGTCCACACCTTGAAACAGGTTGCGTGGCACTTCTTGAACCATTTCTGGTTGGTATTCGCCGTAGCCTTCAGCAGGTTGTACAGTCACGGTCAGCTTGTCGCCAACGACTTTACCCACTAATGCGTTTTCGAGGCCCGGAATGATGTTGCCTGCGCCGTGCAGGTACACCAGCGGTTGGCCTTCGGATTTGTCGATGACGGTGCCTTGCTCATCGGTCAGGGTGTAGTGGAACGAAACCACTTGGTCTTTTGCAATCGTGGCCATGAGTTTGGCGTCCTAGTTTAAAAAAAAGCGCGTCCATCATACCGAATTTCTCGGGTATCCGCAGGCGTGAAGCGACGCCCTGTACTAAAATCCCGCAAAAAATGACGCACTGAGGGTGCAGTGCGTCAGCTGACGGCAGGGTTAGTGCAGTTTGAGGGTTGGGCCTGAGCTACGTGACAGCAGGTCTTTGCTCATTAAGACGCCGGTTTTAAAGAAGCCATGCAGCGCGACTTGGTGCAGCCGATACAACGAGATATACATCAAACGCGCCAACAGACCTTGCACGTTGATGTTGCCCATTAGGCTGCCCACGGTGTTTTGATTGGACAGCGAGATGAGTGAGCCTTTGTCACTGAAGTGGAACGTGGGCAGGTCACGGCCTGCAAGGCGTGCGTGCATGGATTTGGCCAACAGAATGGCCTGTTGGTTGGCCACTTGTGCGCGTGGCGGCACAGCGCGTTCGGCACCGGCAGGGGTGTAGCTGGCGCAATCACCAAAGGCAAAAATATTGGGGTCGCGGCTGGTTTGTAAGGTAGCACCGACCACCAATTGATTGATGCGGTTGGTTTCTAGGCCAGCCAAATCGCGCAAAAACTCGGGGGCTTTAATGCCCGCAGCCCACACTTTAAGGGTCGCTGGAATCATGATATTGCCGCCACATTCGACCGCATGATCATGCACGGCCACCACGCGGCGGTTGGTCAACACCTTAACACCAAACTCATGTAGCTGGCTTTCAGCACGCGCTGATACGGCAGGCGGCAGAACCGGCAAAACGCGCTCTGCGGCTTCAATGAGGGTAATGCTGACATTGTTGGGGTCAATGCTGGTCAGGCCGTAGCGGTTAAATTCATGCGCGGCGTGGTGCAGTTCGGCGGCTAATTCAACACCAGTTGCCCCTGCGCCAATAATGGCAATGTTAAGGCTTTGTGGTTCGGCTTGATCGAGTGAGCGCGCTTGTGCTTGCAAATACAGGTTTAAAAACTCACGTTGAAACCGATCCGCTTGGGCGCGGGTGTCCAAAAAGATGCAGTGGTCTTTTGCACCTGTGGTGCCAAAGTCGTTGGAGGTCGACCCCACCGAAATAATCAGCGTGTCATACGCCAAACTGCGTGCAGGGGCGATTTCGGTGCCTTCGCCGTTGGTCAGGGGTTCGAGCATCAGCCGTTTTTGGTCGCGGTCGATGTTGTTCATGCGCCCCAAATGAAACTCAAAGTGATTTTTGCGCGCATGGGCAAAATAGTTGAGTTCGTCTTCATATGAGTTGATCGTGCCAGCGGCGACTTCGTGCAGCAGCGGTTTCCAAATGTGGGTCAGGGTGGCATCAACCAACAAGATTTGGGCACTTTGATTGCGTCCGAGTTGGTTGCCCAACCGAGTGGCGAGTTCTAGCCCGCCTGCGCCGCCGCCCACAATGACGATCCGATGCGGCTTCTTGGCCGTTGTGCCTGTGGCGTGAGACATAACAAAACATCCTATTGCAATGGGAAAGTCGTTGCAGGCCGTGTGCCGCCCCTACAAAGGTGGCGTGGTGGACTGCTGACCCTTATCACCGGTGATACCATCTGCTAGGTCACCGTATAGAAACGGCGTTGGCGTTGCGCAGGAGGGTGACAAGGGTCAACAGACGTCGGATGCCATCATTCAGTTTTTAATGGATCTATGCATATTACATTGAAAAAACTCAATGCGTACAAGGGTTGTCTAACAGGGTGTAGGGTGTGGGCTGTTGTTGCGTTCAGCATGACACGCAAACCACCCACAGACACATAAATGACGTGAGGAAGGCGGGGTGATCAGCAAAACATTGCACAGCCTAGACGGACGCACAACATTCCGTGCCTTGTAGCAGGGCATCGATGCACAAAAACGACTAGAATAAGGCGATCTATAGGGTTTTGCTGAACACGCGGGTGACACGCGCGGGATCGTCGAGGTAGACATGATTGGTTATACACTGGGTTTTGAACAATACGGCCAACATCTGATTGATGTGACAATAGAATTTACCGCCGCTGCGGATCAACAATTGTGGATTCCGGTCTGGATTCCGGGCAGCTATTTGGTGCGTGAATTTGCACGGCATGTCAGCCGCTTAACCGTACTGGCGATTGCTGCTGACGGCCAGACCCAGCCGCGTGCGGTGCATAAAACCCGAAAAAACCAATGGCAGATTGCGTGTGCAGCGGGCGAGTCCTTGCGGGTGAGCTATCAGGTGTATGCCTTTGATTTATCAGTGCGTGGCGCATATGTTGATCAGAGTCGGGTGTATGTGAATCCGGCGTGTGTGTGTTTGGCGGTGACCGGTCAAGAAGATACCCCACATGAGATGGACGTGCTGACCGGCGCAGCGTTTTCGGGTTTGCCAGTGGCCTGTACCTTGACGCAACGGCCTGTGCTGGCGCATGGGGTCGGTTATGCCTTTGTTGCCACTCATTATGCTGATTTGATTGATCATCCGTTTGAGATTGCATCGTTGAGTGAGGTGCGTTTTGAGGTTGAAGGCATTCCCCATGCGGTGGCCATTTCTGGGCGGCATCAGACCGACTTGCTGCGTTTATCTCAAGATTTAAGCCGAATCTGCCAGACCCAAATTCAGTTGTTTGGCGGCGCGCCGTTTGATCAATACTTATTTATGGTCATGGCGACCGGCAACAGCTACGGTGGCCTTGAGCATCAAGATTGCACCAGTTTGATCACCCCTCGTGAGGACTTACCCCGTCTGGGTGAGCTGATGGAGCCAAGCGCCGCGTATCGGCGGTTTTTGGGCTTGTGTAGCCATGAGTATTTTCATGCGTGGTTGGTCAAATGTATTCGGCCAGAAGGGTTTATAGCGCCAGACTTAAATCAAGAGGTCTACACACCGCTGTTGTGGGTGTTTGAAGGCTTTACCTCGTATTACGACGATTTGCTGTTGTACCGCAGTGGGGTGATATCGCAGGTAGCTTATTTAGAATTGTTGTCTGAGCAAATCACCCGTTATCAACAGAATGCAGGCCGTGCGCATCAAAGTGTGAGTGAGTCGAGTTTTGATGCGTGGATCAAATACTATCGCCCAGACGAAAACTCGGCCAATGCAGGCACCAGTTATTACAACAAGGGTGCATTGGTGGCACTGTGTCTAGATGTATTGCTGCGTCAGCGGGGCAGTACGTTGGATGCGGTGATGCAAGCACTGTATCAGCGCGCCCAAGCGGGCTTGGCGGTCACGCCCAACACCTTGCCTGAGCTGTGTTTGGCCTTGATTGGTGATGACCTACAAAACTTTTGGCGCGACTATGTGGATGGTGTAGAGGAGTTGCCGCTGGCCGAGCTGTTGGCGACGGTTGGCATACGGATTGAAGAAGAGCCTCGCAGTTGGCCGTTTGGTTTAAAGCTCACGGATGGCGCTCAAGGTGTGACCGTGCAGCAAGTGCTACGCGATTCTGTTGCAGCGCGTGCGGGGGTGTCTGCGCATGATGTGCTTGTGGCATTGGATGGCATTCGGGCGACTACGACATTGGTCACGCAAGTGGCTGGGCGGGCAGCGTTAGGGCTAGCAGAACCTAAAGCAATTGATTGTCATTTTTTTCGGCGCGATGAGCTGAATATGGTGCAGTTACGAGTCGCCAACAGCGCCATGAACGCTGTTCGTTTGTCGGTCGCCCATCCACACAAGCTGGGTTTGTGGTTGACTGAACATCATCCCCTTGAACAGCCCTGTGCTGGCTAATGTTGGAGTGTGATCATGAGCCAGTCTGATGCGTCGTCGTTTGTCTCGCCTGAGTGGCTGCCGCTCTATTGTGGTCGAGGCATGGCGCTATCGTTTGATCACGACTTATATGACACATTGGCGGAGGCTGCCACCACCCATGCAGATCGTCCCGCGCTGAGCTTGGGTACGCAAATGCTGAGTTATGGCGACTTAAAAGCACAGTCTGATGCGCTGGCCAGTTGGTTGCTCAGTGAAAGTGGCCTGAAGGTTGGGGACCGTGTGGCGTTGTATTTGCCCAATAGCCTGAGTTATGTCATGGCCATTTATGCCGTGTGGCGTGCAGGCATGATCGTGGTGAATTTAGGCTTGGCGCAAGAGCCCGCCCAAGTGCTGTATCAATTGCAAGACTCGGGCAGTAAATTGCTGTTTACCGTGCCGCAATTGTTGCCCAATGTGCAAAGCATGTTGCTACAAACCAGCGTGCGTCATGTGGTCACCACCCAGCCCAATGACCATGATGGGTTTGGCCGTCGTGTGGTGCAGTTGCTGTCACCCGTGCAATGGATACGTAAGCTCAAGCATGAGCGTCCGTTGGTGAGTGAAGTACGTTTGCGCCGTATTTTGGGTATGCGTTTGGGCGTGCAAGCGTGGCCCACCCGTGACATTCATGATGTGGCGCTGATTCAATACACCAGTGGTACAACGGGACGACCCAAAGGCTCGACACTCACCCACCGAAATCTAGTCGCCAACACGCAACAAAGTCGCCGTGTGTTAGGGGAGTACTTGTTAGAAGGTGAGCGTTTGTTGTCGCCCATCTCTATGCAGCATGTGTTGGGATTGGGCTTTATTTTGATGGGCATTACCATGCGTTGCCACGTCATTTTAGCCAACATGCAAGCGCTGATTAGTCAGCCTGATGTACTCAGCAGCACTGACCCTCATGCCTTGCTGGGAGTGCCGATGTTATATGAGCATTTGCTGCGGATTGGATTTGACCCTAGCACCACTCCGCATTTGCGCTTGTTTTTATGTGGGGCAAGTCCTGCCAGCCGTATTTTGCAAGAAAAATGGCACACCTTAACCGGTAAGTATCTGTGCGAAGGCTATGGCATGTCTGAAACGTCACCAGTGATTGCCGCCAGTCCACCGGATCGCGTCCGTATTGGCACGGTTGGCGTGATTGTGCCCAATACCGATGTGCGCGTCGTGGTTCCTGCGACGGGTCAAGCGGCAGGCTTTAACGAGGCCGGTGAATTGTGGGTCAAAGGCCCCCAAGTCATGCGTGGCTATTGGCAGCATGCAGGTGCAACGCTAGATGTGATGACCCATGACGGTTGGTTTTGTACCGGTGATATCGTCTCGATTGATCAAGACGGCTATTTGAGCATGCTAGAACGCAAAAAAGACGTGTTTTGGGTGCAAAACCAAATGATCTTTCCGACAGAGGTCGAACACGCTGCCGCCACCCATGAAGACGTGTTGGATTGTGTGGCGATTCAAGACAGCACCCAGCCGTGTCAGCCGGTTCGGTTGTATGTGGTCGCGCGCGAAGGTTTAACCAAAGACGTTTTACACCGTCACCTCACCCGACATTTAAAGCAAGTAGAGCTGCCTGATCACATCGAGTTTGTCGATCATTTGCCGCGTGGCCCAATGGGCAAGTTACTGCGTCGATTGTTGCGTGACCGGTCTGATGACGGCCGCCGCTCGTCCCGTTCACGCTCCGCACGCGCCGAGCGTTCGGAAGGTTCTAAACGTCGGTTGCGTGGGTTTCGGCGTGGGGCGTCTGCTGACGTTGCGGCTTTATCTGCACCGGTGTTGGATCGGCCAGACGATGACGCACCCGTCTTAGCGTTAGACGAAGCTGTTGCGCTTGATACACCACGGACCGATGCCACAGCCACCGAGCGAAACTCACCAGACGGCAATCCCTCAAGCTGATAAGGGCCAATCGCAACCCGCACCAAGCGCAAGGTTGGGTGGCCAATCGCGGCGGTCATGCGCCGTACTTGGCGGTTACGTCCTTCTTTGATACTAATTGCTAACCACGTGGTAGGAATATTGGCTCGAAACCGTACCGGAGGCTGTCGCGGCCATAAGTTTGGCGCTGGCACTAATCGTTCGACCCGAGCGGGCAGGGTGATGCCATCATTGAGCATGACCCCGCGTGCCAACTGCATCAGCGCATCATCGGTGGGTGTGCCTTCCACCTGAACCCAATAGGTTTTCTCGGCCTTATGGCGTGGATCAGTTAACCGTGCATTAAGTTGGCCGTCATCTGTGAGCAGCAATAGACCTTCAGAGTCTCGATCTAAACGCCCCGCCACTCTTAAGGTTTTGTCATGAATAAAATCAGCCAGCGTCTGCCGATCGCCTTCTGCTCTAAATTGCGTTAACACATCATAAGGTTTGTTGAATAACACCACGTTGGGCATAGGGCAGACTCGACCAAAAAGAAAAAAGCAGCATCATGGTGAAAAATACAGGCATTTGTTATCTAAATCACCAAAAGCCGCCAGTTTGTTTAACATGTATGCCGGTAAGCGACGCGCCTGACCGGCACGTTGCGTCCGATGCACAGTCTGAAACGATACAAAAGGGAGCACCTGTACAATGGGTTATCAGAAGATCGTGGTTCCGGCGGATGGCGACAAAATCACCGTCAATGCTGACCTATCACTGAACGTCCCCAATCACCCCGTCATTCCATTCATTGAAGGCGATGGTATCGGTATCGATATCACCCCAGTCATGAAAAACGTGGTCGATGCGGCGGTATTAAAAGCCTACAGTGGCAAACGCGCCATTGTGTGGATGGAAGTCTACTGCGGCGAAAAAGCCAACAAAATCTATGGCACATTTATGCCAGAAGAAACCTTTGATGCACTTCGCGAATACGTGGTGTCGATCAAAGGACCATTGACGACCCCAGTCGGTGGTGGCATGCGTTCGCTCAACGTGGCCATGCGCCAAGAGCTTGATCTGTACGTCTGTGTACGTCCAGTGCGTTGGTTTGAAGGTGTGCCGAGCCCCGTGCATCACCCCGAACTGACCGACATGGTGATCTTCCGTGAAAACTCCGAAGACATCTATGCCGGTATCGAATGGAAAGCCGATTCACCCGAAGCCAAAAAAGTCATCAAGTTCTTGAAAGAAGAAATGGGCGTGACCAAAATTCGGTTTGATCAAGGCTGTGGTATTGGCATCAAGCCGGTGTCTAAAGAAGGTACACAGCGTTTGGTGCGTAAAGCCATTCAGTTTGCCATCGACAATGACAAGCCGAGTGTGACCTTGGTTCACAAAGGCAACATCATGAAGTACACCGAAGGTGCCTTCAAAGAATGGGGCTATGAGTTGGCGATGGAGCGCTTTGGCGGCGAGCTGATTGACGGCGGCCCATGGTGCAAAATCAAGAACCCGCGTACCGGCGCAGACATCATCATCAAAGATGTGATTGCCGATGCGTTCTTGCAACAAATCTTGATGCGTCCAGCCGACTACTCGGTCATTGCCACCTTGAACCTCAACGGCGACTATATCTCTGACGCATTGGCGGCAGAAGTCGGCGGGATCGGTATTGCACCCGGTGCCAACATTGGCGGTGCGATTTCGGTGTATGAGGCCACACACGGCACAGCACCTAAGTATGCTGGTCAAGACAAAGTTAACCCTGGTTCGATTATTCTGTCCGCAGAAATGATGCTGCGTGACATGGGGTGGACTGAAGCAGCCGACTTGATCATTGCAGGGATGAGTGGCGCGATTGCGGCTAAAACCGTCACTTACGACTTTGAACGCCTGATGCCTGATGCCACGCTGCTGCGTTGCTCTGAGTTTGGTGATGCGATTATCGCTCACATGGAAGACTAAGCGTCTTTTTCTGCCTGTGTGCGACCCAAAGCCCTGACCTGAGTGTCAGGGCTTTTTGTATGGTGTCTACCCTGTGGTCTGTATCGTGTTTAGACGCTTGTCTTATGTGGTAAACCCCGACATGCTTTGAGTCATTTTTGCAGGATGAACCGCACATGCCGCTGCATGTTGTTTCCAGTATTCGTGACGTGCCCGAATCGCTATGGCCCTGTGGTGGATCGCCGTTTTTACAACGGGCGTTTTGGTTGGCGCTAGAAGACAGCCATGCAATTGGTGAGCAATCCTCTTGGCAAGGTCAGCATGTGGTGTTGACGGACGCATACGCGCAACCGGTTGCGGCGTTACCCTTGTTTGTTAAAACGCATCAGCGGGGTGAATACGTCTTTGATCATGCGTGGGCAGACGCCTACACACGGCATGGCTTGAACTATTACCCGCGTTTGGTGACCAGTGTGCCGTTTACGCCGGTGACAGGATCGCGGGTGTTGTTGGCTGAAGGCGCGGTGTTGGCCGAGGTGTGGCCGCAATTATTTGCCGGTGTGCAACAGGTGGCGCAACGCGTGGGTGCATCGTCATGGCATGGTTTATTTGTCGATCAACCGTTACGTCAGGCCATACAGGGGCAAACACCTGCGCTGGCCGAGCGGCTGGGCTGTCAGTTTTTGTGGCAAGACCGTGGCTATGGTACGTTCGATGGGTTTTTGGCAGCATTGACGGCCAAGCGGCGTAAATCGATTAAAATCGAGCGTGCCAAAGTGGCGGCGCAGGGCATTCGGTGTGCATGGAAACAAGGTGTTGATTTAACGGTTGAAGATTGGCAGCTTTTTAAGCGTTGCTACGAAATGACCTACCATGTGCGGGGGCAAACGCCGTATTTAAGCCAAGCTTTTTTTGAGCAACTGGGCCGAGACATGCCGCACGCCTTGGCGTTGGCACTGGCCTATGATGCCCATGATCAGCCGATTGCCGCTGCGCTATTTTTTCAAGATGAACAGACCTTGTATGGCCGCTATTGGGGCGCGTTGGTCGAGGCAGATTGCTTGCATTTTGAACTGTGTTACTACCAAGGGCTTGAGTATGCGCTGTCACAGGGCTTGAGCTCTTTTGATCCTGGTACGCAAGGCGAGCATAAGTTGATTCGGGGCTTTGCACCAGTTCTGACCCATTCGCTGCACTGGTTGCGTGAGCCTGCATTTATGGCGGCTATTCAAGACTATGTGGCACGAGAGCGGGTGGGGGTACAGGGCTATGTTGAGTCGGCCATGACGGCGTTGCCGTTTAAACAGGCTGTGGACTAAAACGTACGATTGTTAACTAAAATTGCAAGATGATTGCACCAGATCGCTATCAATCACGCGTGCAGCGACTGCTATAACAGTCTCACTCAGACGTACTTTGAATAGGATCAAGCAATGTCACAAGTCAGTGTGGTTTATTTTAGTGGTTATGGTCATACCCGCCAGCAAGCCGCAGCCTTGGCCGCAGGTGTGCGTGTGGTTGATGGTACGCAAGCGGAGTTGGTTGAGATTGATCAAGACGGCAATCTGACCGACGCCCAGTGGGATTTGTTGGCACAAGCTGACGGGATTATTTTTGGTTCACCAACCTACATGGGCAGTGTGGCGTGGCAGTTTAAAAAATTTGCTGATGCTTCAAGCAAGCCGTGGTATTCCCGTGTGTGGCAAGACAAGCTGGCCGGTGGTTTTACCAATTCGGCGTCCATGAATGGCGATAAAGGCTCGACTTTGCAGTATTTGGTCACGTTGGCCAGCCAACATGGCATGTTGTGGGTGAGCTTGGGTCAGTTGCCGTCTAACAGTAAAGCGGCAGACCGGAATGACCTTAACTTTTTGGGTGGTTCAGTGGGCGTATTGGCGCAGTCACCGTCAGATTCTAGCCCACAAGAAGGTCCGCTGGCCGGTGATTTAGCCACCGCCACCGCCTATGGCCAACGCTTTGCCGAACAAGTCAAACGCTTGGGCTAAGCGCATTCAATCGATAGAAAAACGGCGCTCAATGAGCGGAATACCGGTCAGTTAAGAAAAAAGCTCCATGGCGCAGATTGCCGTGGAGCTTTTTTCTTGAGCTTGAATAGCAAGATTTCTTACTTTTGATGCACCAAAAGTAAGCAAAAGTGCCTTTTCGTGCAAAACTCGCCATCCATGGCTCGAACAATTGCACTCAGGCATCCCTGCAAAAAATACACCATCTGCTTAACTGACTGGCATTAGCTCAATGAGCGCCGTTTTTGGGTTTTAGCATAACGTCATACTCGGTGAGCAGTTGTCAACCGTTTGGTCTGGCAGCGGAAATAGCCCGACAGGAATGTGTACTGTTTCGCTCACAACCGGCAAGCCCGAACCCGCAGCAACCGTCACTTGTGTGGTATTGGCCATCATCACATTGGGCGCGTTGCTACCGACCAATTTGTTGACTTGTCTGAACTGACAGTCAACGTTGCTTGCCGTTAATGTAACGCGGCTATAGCCTTGTGCATCGGTATTGATATGCTTGAGCCAAGGATTATTGTCTAAGCCAGACAATTGTTGCACCAGTGGTAATAGTTGCGCATTAAAAGTGGCATCCACTGCTAGACCTGCCACGATCTGTGCGGTGATGGGGTCGAGCTGTGCCTCTGCTAAGCCTAGCGCGCCTAATGCTTGACGAATCTGTGGTTTAAGGCTGTCGGCCAATTGTAGGTTCGTTGGTGCATCTTTGCCCATGGTGTAGTTGAGCAAGTTGACATTAACCGTGATGCTGCCTAGACCAGTGACTGGAATGGTCAGTGGGTAGTAAATCAAGGTAGATAGGCTGTCGGATAGGCTGCTGACCGCACTTTTGAGATAGCTAAAAAATGAGTCTGAGCTGACCCCCGCTGTAACGAGATCGACCATGACCGGCGTTGGGCTGGTCGCGCTAAAGTCGTCCATCACTTGACCGGCAAAGAACGAGTGAATATCACCTGTGAAGGCCACGACATTGTTGATGCTGTGGTCTTTGAGGTGTTTCATCAGGTCTTTGCGTTCGGCGTTGTAGCCATCCCATTGATCGGCATTGAGCAAAAACTTGGCAAAGAATGGGCCTAGGGCTGTGGCTTGTCCGGCGGCAATCACAAAGGGTGAGGCTGCACCATGAGCGATAATATCGGGTTTGATATAACCAAAAGCGATGGTTTGTGCCGCAGAGGTCACTTGACCCGTCACACCCGCAGCGCTTGAGGTGGCCGCCGCATTAAAGGCCGCCACTGCAATACCCGCCTGTGCGGCGGTGAGACCCGCAGTGACCGCCGCTGTGGCGGGGTCGGCTGAGGTCGCAACCGCAACGGCAATGGCTTGTCCAGCAGCGCCTGCAATGGCGGTGCTGGCTTCTGCGGTGGCCGCAGCAACAATTGCCGCAGCGACGGGGACATTGCCGTTGGTTAAGGCAATGGTGTTGCCAATGTTGCTGGCAAGGGTGCTGATGCTTTTGAGTGCCAATAGGGTGGCAATGGCGGCTGTGCCATCAATGCCCATTTTTAACAAGGAGACTTCATTGCCCCAGAGCTTCCATGTGGCGGTGGATTGGCTCATTTTGGTTTTCCACCAGTCCCGTTGGGTTTGACCCAGCATGGACAGATAAAACAGCGGATCACCGGTTAGGCTGGTGCCTACGCTGGCTTTTTGCGCTTCTAACACATTAAAGGTGGTCTCTGGCACCATATAGCGGCTGCCAATTTGACCAATTTCTGCACCATTCGATAGGTTGGCTTCAGCAATGACGTGATCGTTACGATACAGGCGTTCGTCAGTCATGATCAGATGCGCTAAGGTGCCAAATTGCAGGTCACGGTAGAGCTTGACGTTGTTAAATCCGCTGCCATTGCTGGCGTCAAATGTGACATCAGCGGGCATGAATTCAAACCATGCTTGGTTGGCTTGGCGGCGGCGCATTGGTTGGTGAGTATTGCCGCTGATGGTGCCATTGTCGTAGGTTTCGGCGTCCATCCAGCAGTCATCCGAGAACTCGTGGTCGTCCCAAATGGCAACCATGGCAAAGCGTTCGTGGACGGCTTGAAGGCGGCTGTCGGTGCGGTATTTTTTATATAAGTAGCGGTAGTCGGCAAGGGTGCTGGCGTATTTTGCGCCGCTATTGCCGGTTTTAAACGTGCCGTTGGGCAGCACGAGGGCGTCATGGCGGCTTTCGACGGCGCCGGTTTGAAAGGCTTCTCCGACGGTCTCATAAATGTAGTCGCCCAGATGAATAAAAAAATCTAGCGCTTCGTTTTTGACGCTGTCATATACGGCCCAATGGTTGACGCTCCAGTCTTGGCAGGTCAATACCGCAAAGTCGAGTTGGGCGGGGGTAGCAGTGGCCGCCGGAGCCGTTTTAAAACGCCCGACATGAGAGCGCACATCACCAGCCACAAATTGGTAGTAATAAACGCTGGCTGGGCTGAGGCCAGTAATTTTTTGCCGCACGCTGTGGTCATGAGTGCTGGTGACGGTCAGGGTGTCGTTGACCACCAAGGTACCCGTTAAAGCGGTGTTGCTGCCCAAGGCGGCGCTATTGTCGGCGAGGGTGACGTGCAATTGAATGCTAAAGGGTTCTGCATCACTGCTGCTCACGGCATCTGCGCTCATGGGAACCACGCGTGTCCACAAAATAACCCCGTCGGCGCGTGGGTCGCCCGAGGCAATACTTTGTGGAAATTTCCATTGGTTACCTGTGGCTGCGGGTGTGTTGATGTCACTGGGGCTGCTATTGCCACAGGCACTGAGTCCGGTTGCGGCGGCCACCGACATGCCTAAAAAACCAGTAGATTGAAGAAATTTACGCCGATTAATGGTGTCGGTCATGGCTGCCTCTATAAGGGTTGCGAAAAATGCGAAAATAACACCAGCGAATCCGGCTGGCCTGCCTGCGATATGACGCTTTGTTGCGGTGACTGTCAAGGACGGGACACGTCATCAGTCTGTCAACATGGCGTGTCAATGTCATGACGCTCAGAGAATCGGCAGGAGAGATGACCACTGAGCAGAATCTTATGATTTTGGCGGTGCGAGTTTTTCGTATTTTGGGATTCAATCCGCTACACTACGCCGCATTCGAGATCTCGGAACGCTTGCCATGCATCAGTCGGCGCTGCATTCACCTAGCCAAATTCAATTTAACGACGCAGGCGACCTGCGGCACTTCATTAGCATTGAAGGGCTGTCCTGTGCGCATCTGACCCGTATTTTAGACTTGGCCGAAACCTTTTTGGGTGATCACGGCCAGATTCTAAACCAGCCATTGCTGGATGGTCGTACCGTCATGAATCTGTTTTTTGAACCCTCTACGCGCACCCGTACCACCTTTGAAGTGGCGGCCAAGCGCTTGTCTGCCAACGTACTGAACATTGACATGCAGCAGTCCAGTACCAAAAAAGGCGAGACCCTGCGTGACACGATGTGGAACCTTGAAGCCATGGCTGCCGACATTTTTGTCATTCGGCATTCGGCTTCGGGTGCGGCGCATTTTATGGCCAAAAGTGTCTGCCCTGATGTGGCGATTATTAATGGTGGAGACGGTCGGCATTCGCACCCGACCCAAGGCATGTTGGACATGCTGACCATTCGCCGCCATGCGGGTCGGCCATTTTCTGAACTGACCGTTGCTATTATTGGTGACATTAAGCACTCGCGTGTGGCGCGTTCAGACATTCAAGCCTTACAGACGTTGGGTGCCAAAGAAATTCGCGTGATTGGGCCGCGTACACTATTGCCCAAGGGTATTGAAGAATTTGGCGTCAAAGTCTACGAAAACATGGATCAAGGCGTGGTGGGCTGTGATGTGTTGATTGCCCTGCGCATTCAAAACGAGCGCATTGGCTCGCCGTTACTGCCTTCAAGTGATGAGTTTTATAAGCTGTATGGCTTGACCGAAGCACGGGTACAACGGGCTAATGCAGGGGCGCTGGTCATGCACCCCGGTCCGATGAACCGTGGGGTCGAAATTGCATCGAGCGTGGCCGATGGCCCGCAATCGCTGATCTTAAAACAAGTCAATTACGGCATTGCCGTTCGGATGGCTGTGCTGGCGCTGACCATGCAAGGCCAAATTGCAGCACGGGAGGCGCGCGCATGATTCGTATTGATCACATTCGCTTGCTGGATCCTGCCGCCGGTTTGGATCAGGTTCAAACTGTTTGGCTTGAAGACGGCCATATCACCGATGCGCCCGCTGATGGCGTGGCCCATGAGGTGATTGACGGGCAGGGCAAATGGCTGATGCCCGCCTTGGTTGACCTGTGCGCCCGCCTGCGCGAACCCGGTGAACAACAACATGGCACGCTCAAAAGCGAAGGCCATGCCGCGCGTGCGGGGGGATTTTTGCATGTGTTGGTTCCACCTGACACCCGACCTGTCCTTGAAAGCGGCGCGCTCTTACCCGGTTTGCGCAAAAAAGCCATGGATGATGGTGGCATTCATTTGCACATCATTGGCGCGCTCACCCGTGGTCTAGAGGGTCAACAACCGGCCAATCTGGCAGGGTTAAAACAAGGCGGCTGTATTGCGGTGAGCAATGCGCGTCAACCGTTTGCCAACGACGACGTGCTGTTTAATACCCTGCAATATGCGGCCACGCTGGGCTTAACGGTGTTCTTTTATCCCGAAGAACCCA
>JBEANQ010000019.1:0-21035 GCA_041165345.1 Pseudomonadota bacterium | reverse complement strand
CGAATGGCGTAGGCGTCAAATGTCCCCGCAGGTGTCGTCACCTTGACTTGACCTTCGTTTACAAAGCGTACGGGCTCAATATTTTTTTCGTCGGCCAGCCAATACTCGGTTCTGAGCTGCCCCTGCTTGAGATCTTCACGGACTTGAATCTCAAGATTGAGGTCGTCGAGGGCATCAACGCGCCCTGCGTAACGGCTAGCCTTGCCATTGTGCTGTACATTGACCAAATGGCTGGTGGGATGAAACACCATGCTGGATTTTTTGGTCTTGACCAAAATTTTGTAGTTGAGCGTGTGGTTCATGGACAGCACGTTTTGGTCGGGTGTCAGCACAAATTGACTGGTCTCGGTTGCCGAGGCCAACACCGGCACTTTGGCGCTAAAGGTATACAGCCACCCTTGGCGGTTTTGTGTCAGCACACGGCTCGACTGACCATTAAATTTATTGTCAATGTTAAACACATAGTCCGCTTTATAGGGCTGAAGCGCATGCGCGGGCAGGCCATGTAAGGCAGCCATGAGTACCAGACTGCTCCATCGTATGTTGGGTGAGAAAACAGCAGTCAGGGTTGGCATCAGTCAACGCTCAATCATAGTCGGTATGCACAGATGATTCTGCTAAGTGATTATTTTGTCTAGATGTAAAATGAAAACATTGCGCATCATGCACGCTAATCGTGCATGTCGGGTCATTCATGCATTAAAACGGGTCGTACAATTGTCAAAATGTGTAAGTTTAGTGCAATATGGCGCATTTTTTGAACCTTCATGGAGCATGTCATGAATACCAGCAATGATGTGTTGTTCCTGCTGATTGGCGCGGTGATGATTCTCGCCATGCACGCCGGTTTTGCGTTCTTGGAACTCGGAACGGTGCGTGCAAAAAATCAGGTCAACGCACTGGGCAAAATTCTGAGTGATTTTGCCGTCTCCAGTGTGGCCTATTTTTTTATTGGCTATTGGTTGGCTTACGGCAAGCATTTTTTTCATCCGGCAGCGGTCCTTACCGCAGATCATGGCTATGAGTTGGTCAAGTTTTTCTTCTTGCTCACTTTTGCTGCAGCCATTCCAGCCATTATTTCTGGCGGTATTGCCGAGCGTGCGAAGTTTCGGCCACAGTTGCTGGCGACCTTCTTGTTGGTGGCATTGGTCTATCCATTGTTTGAAGGCATCATTTGGAACGGCAACTTTGGCGTGCAAACGTGGCTCACTCAAACCTTTGGTTTTGCATTCCATGACTTTGCCGGTTCGGTGGTGGTGCATGCAGTAGGCGGCTGGATTGCCTTGCCTGCGGTGTTGCTGTTGGGTGCGCGTAAGGGGCGCTATGGCAATGATGGCCGTGTTGCGGCTCATCCACCATCATCCATTCCATTCTTGGCCTTGGGGTCATGGATTTTGATTGTGGGTTGGTTTGGCTTTAACGTGATGAGCGCTCAGCGTTTGGAGTCAGTATCTGGTTTGGTTGCGATTAACTCTTTAATGGCCATGGTTGGCGGCACCATCGCAGCAATTTTGGCCGGTCGTAATGACCCTGGTTTTATGCACAATGGTCCGTTAGCGGGTTTAGTGGCCATTTGTGCTGGTTCGGATTTGGTTCATCCCCTGAGTGCCTTGCTGATAGGTATGGTGGCTGGTTTGGTGTTTGTGTGGCTGTTTACCTTTACCCAAAATCGTCTCAAGATTGATGACGTGTTGGGTGTGTGGCCGTTGCATGGTGTGTGTGGCGCATGGGGGGGGATTGCAGCAGGTATTTTTGGCTTGACTTCAATGGGTGGCTTGGGTGGTGTGTCTTTAGGGGCACAACTGGTCGGTACGTTGATGGGAATTGTGATTGCCTTAATCGGTGGCGTGTTGGTGTATGGCCTGCTCAAGGTGTTGATTGGTATCCGTTTAGACCCAGAAGAAGAGTTTTATGGTGCGGATCTAAGCATTCATAAAGTCTCGGCCACGTTTGACCGTGAGAGTTTTTAAACCCGTTGATGTGTGGGTGTGCTGACAAAAAGCCCTGATCAATTCAGGGCTTTTTGATACTGTTGAATCTGCATACATGCATAAAAAAACCGCCTCCCAAAGGAAGCGGTTTTTTTGTCACCATGGGCGATTAGGCGTTGGTATTTAACGCATTGGCCAGTGTGTTACGGCGGGTTTGCAGTTCGCTTGGTACTTGGCTGCCTAGCTTGGTAAACAGTTCGTTGTGGCTATCGATTTCTTTAGCCCACAAGGTCGCGTCTTGTGATGTGACGGTGTCAAACTCTTCACGGCTAAAGCTGGTGCCTTGCCAGTTGAGTTGGTCGTAGGTTGGAACCAAACCAGCAGTGGTGCTGGTGGCATCAGCGCGGCCTTCGCAGCGCTCAATGATCCATTCCAACACGCGCATGTTTTGACCAAAACCCGGCCAAACAAAGTCGCCGTTTTCGTTGCGACGGAACCAGTTGACCTTAAAGAACTTGGGCAAAGGTGCGCCCGAAACCGCAGTGGCGGCTTCAAGTTGTTTGCCCATGTTCAGCCAATGTTGGAAGTAGTCGCCCATGTTGTAGCCACAGAACGGCAACATGGCGAACGGGTCACGACGGACGATGCCTTGTTGACCGACCGCAGCCGCAGTGGTTTCAGATCCCATGGTGGCGGCTTTATACACGCCGTCTTCCCAGTCGTAGGCTTCTGCAATCAATGGCACGGTGTCGGCGCGACGACCACCAAAGATAAACGCCGAAATCGGTACGCCGGCTGGGTTTTCCCAGTTGGCATCAATGGATGGGCATTGGCTGGCGGCCACAGTGAAACGTGCGTTTGGATGCGCGGCTTTGCGGCCACAGTCTGGCGTCCAGTCTTGACCGGTCCAGTCAACCAAATGCGCTGGGGCTTCTTTGGTCATGCCTTCCCACCACACGTCGCCGTCGTCGGTCAACGCGACGTTGGTATAAATGACGTTTTTGTGCAGGGTGGCCATGCAGTTGGGGTTGGTCTTTTCAGAGGTACCCGGTGCAACACCAAAGAAACCGGCTTCTGGGTTGATGGCGTACAGGCGGCCATCAGCACTTGGCTTGAGCCATGCAATGTCATCACCAACGGTTTCAACTTTCCAGCCTTCAAAACCTGCGGGTGGAATCAGCATGGCGAAGTTGGTTTTGCCACAGGCCGACGGGAACGCCGCTGCCACGTAGTGTTTTTCGCCTTTGGGGTTGGTGACGCCCAAAATCAGCATGTGTTCGGCCAGCCAGCCTTGGTCGCGGCCCATCACGGAGGCAATACGCAACGCCAAGCATTTTTTGCCCAGCAACGCGTTGCCGCCGTAACCTGAGCCAAATGACCAGATTTCGCGGGTTTCTGGGTAATGCACGATGTATTTGGTGTCGTTGCACGGCCATGACACGTCGTCTTGGCCAGCGGCCAGCGGTGCGCCAACTGAGTGAACACAGGGCACATACGCACCGTCAGTGTCCAAGACGTCATAGACGGCTTTGCCCATCCGCGCCATGATGCGCATGTTGACGACCACATACGGCGAATCGGTGAGTTCGACGCCAATATGAGCAATTGGGCTGCCTAAAGGACCCATCGAAAACGGCACGACGTACAAGGTACGGCCTTTCATGCAGCCTTCAAACAGACCGTTTAAGGTGCCGCGCATGTCAGCAGGGTCTGCCCAGTTGTTGGTGGCACCAGCCGCCTCTTTGGTGGCCGAGCAAATGTAAGTGCGTTCTTCAACGCGAGCCACATCTGAAGGGCTAGAGCAGGCCAGATACGAGCCGGGACGCTTTGCTTCGTTCAGCTTTTTCATCATACCAGCGCTGACCATGAGGTCGAGCAGGCGCTGATTCTCTTCTTCGCTACCGTCGCACCATTCGATGCGGTCGGGTTGGGTCAGGGCAGCGATCTGTTCCACCCATGCGATGAGCTTGGTGTGGCGAACGAAATCAGGAGCGTTCACTAGGGTCATGGTGATGCCTATCGTTTTGAAGAACTGAGCAGCCCCCCGGATCACGGGCGACCACTGGAAAAAAATAGGCGTGTATTAAAACACAAATCGTACTCATTTATAAGGGCTATCGGGTATGGTCAGCCTTTGCATTGCGTCTGGCAGGCGAATCTAATCAACACCAGATTACGGCTAAAAAGAGGGTGTGTGGTTTTTAAAAACCAATAAATTTAGTTGGTTGGTGGTTTTTTGCGAACGGTTAAACAAAGGGAGTGTGGCATGACGGATACGCGATTACCACGAAGAATCACCTTGATTATGAACGGTCTGGCAGGGCATCACGACACCAGCGCCCTGCCGTTATCTGAACAGTTAATCGAATTTTATCAGGCGGCCGGTTGTGAGGTGGCACTGTATGACGCTGCCGAACCCAGCGATTTATCACGTCTGACTAAGGCTGCGCTGGTCAGTCTGCGGCACCGTAAAGGGGGGGTGGTGGTGGCGGGTGGTGATGGCACCATCAACACTGTTGCACGGGTCATGTTGCACCATGCTGTGCCCCTAACCATCATTCCTTGTGGCACGTTTAACTATGTGGCGCGTGCGCTGCATATTCCACTTGATCCGTTGGCCGCAGCGGCTTTAGCGTTGGACGGCGTGATTCGTGCGGTGCATGTGGGAACCGTCAACGGTCATGTCTACTTAAACAACGCATCTATTGGCTTATATCCACATTTGATTGAACAGCGTGAGGCCGACAAAAGTCGTTTTGGGCGTTATCAGTCTGTTGCTATGCTATCGGGGTTTGCTGTGTTGATGCGTCAGCACCAAAAAATGCGTTTAAAGATGATTGTCGATGGTCAGACCGAAAAAATAGACACCCCTATGGTATTTTTTGGCAACAATCAATTGCAGTTGGCCGATATGCATTTGGCGCTGGCCGACTGCGCATCTGCAGGCCGATTGGCTGCGGTGGCCATGACCGATCTAAATCGGATTCAAGTGTTGTCATTGATTGCCAGAATGCAGCTCGGAACCTTTGAGCAAGCCCCCCAAGTACGCAGTTTTTGTGCCGACCACATTCGGATTGAGTCGCGTAGCAAATATATGAAGTTAGCCATAGATGGCGAGATCGTGCGGGTTAACACCCCACTGCATTTTCAGGTGGCGCGTCACGCGTTACAGGTCATGACGCCTCATGCTTCTACACCTGTCTGATTTGCATTTTGGCACCGAGCAACCCGCGGTGCAGGCGGCGCTTAAACGCCTGTGCGTGCGCTTAAACCCCGAGGCCGTGGTGGTGAGTGGCGATGTGACACAACGCGCCCGAGTCGAGCAGTTTGTGGCCGCACATGGTTTTTTGCAGTCGTTGAATCGGCCTTTACTGGTGGTGGCGGGGAATCATGATATTCCGCTTTTTCATGTTAGCCGCCGGTTGCTCATGCCCTTTCATCATTTTTGTCAAACCTTTGGCGCACTAGAGCCAACGCTTGAGACTACCCATTTTTATCTGGTTGGGGTGAACTCCATCACCCGCCATCACCATACGCAGGGCAGTCTATCGCCTCTACAAATTTGGCATACGGCAGACCGTCTCAAACATGCCCCCGCAGGTAAGCATCGGTTGGTGGTGTCACATCAGCCGTTTGCGGTTAAGCAGGCGGTCGACGCCGAAGACATTCCACGTCGGATGCCACAAGCCGCCCAACAGTGGGCGCAAGCAGGGCTTGATATGTTGCTGCATGGTCACTTTCATGCACCTGCGGTGTTTGATCTCAATGCCACCTTACAACTGGGGCAAAGCCGTCCGGTGCTGGATGTTCAGGCGGGTACCGCCCTGTCCTGTCGGTTACGGCAGGGGATTCCCAACTCGGTTAACCTGATTCATCCCGATTTAGGCGTGGAGCGACTCGATTTTCGGCCTGAGCAGGGCGGTTTTCGGCATGCCAGTTGGCTTTGGCCTAGTGCAGCCAGCCCACAACCCTGATGTGACGGCGGCGATTGCTCAAAAAATCTGCATTTCTGCATCTTTTTCGTCATTTAACACTTGAAGCAGCCACAGCCAGCCCCACACACAGTGCAGTCGATTTTGGATAGCGTGGTGCTGTCCCCCATTCACTGAAGGAGATAAACGCATGAGTATCCGTCCATTGCACGACCGTGTGGTCATCCGCCGTGTCGAAGAAGAAACCAAAACTGCGGGTGGCATTTTGCTGCCGGGTTCGGCTGCCGAAAAACCATCACAAGGTGAAGTGATTGCCGTGGGTAATGGCCAAATCACCGACAACGGCGTTCGCGCGTTGGACGTGAAAGTGGGCGATAAAGTCCTGTTTGGTCAGTACGCGGGTTCGACCGTGAAAGTCAACGGTGAAGAACTGCTGATCATGAAAGAATCAGACATTTTTGCAGTCCTTGAAGGCTAATTGACGCCGTTTGGATTGTCTTGATTGACCATTGATTGACTGAATATTAGGAGCATTCGCATGTCTGCAAAAGAAGTAAAATTTGGTGATTCCGCCCGTAGCAAAATGATTGCTGGCGTGAACGTATTGGCCGACGCGGTCAAAGTCACCTTGGGGCCAAAAGGCCGCAACGTCGTCATCGACAAAGCCTATGGCTCACCACACATCACCAAAGACGGTGTGTCGGTTGCCAAAGAAATCAGCCTAAAAGACAAGTTTGAAAACATGGGCGCACAGCTTGTGCGTGAAGTGGCCAGCAAAACTGCTGACATCGCGGGTGACGGTACAACAACCGCAACCGTGTTGGCACAAGCCATTTTGAACGAAGGCATGAAAGCCGTCGCTGCGGGCATGAACCCAATGGACTTAAAGCGCGGCATCGACAAAGCCGTGCGTGTGGCCGTGACCGAAATCAAAAACATTTCGACTCCTGCCAACGACACCAAAGCCATTGCACAAGTCGGCTCGATCTCGGCCAACAGCGACCAAACCATTGGTGACCTGATCGCTGAAGCCATGAGCAAAGTCGGCAAAGAAGGCGTGATCACTGTTGAAGAAGGCTCAGGCTTTGAAGACACGCTGGACGTGGTTGAAGGCATGCAGTTTGACCGTGGCTACATCAGCCCATACTTTGCCAACAAAGCCGACACCCTGACCGCCGAGCTGGACAGCCCACTGATTTTGTTGGTTGACAAAAAAATCAGCAACATCCGTGAACTGATCCCAACACTTGAAGCGGTTGCCAAGTCGGGCAAACCACTGTTGATTATTGCTGAAGACATCGAAGGCGAAGCGCTGGCCACTCTGGTGGTCAACAACATGCGCGGTATCATCAAAGTCTGTGCCGTTAAAGCACCGGGTTTTGGCGACCGTCGCAAAGCCATGCTGCAAGACATCGCCATCCTGACCGGCGCGACCGTCATCAGCGAAGAAGTTGGCATGAGTTTAGAGACCGCCACCCCACAAGACTTGGGTACAGCGCGCAAAATCACTGTGGGCAAAGAAAACACCGTGATTGTGGACGGTGCAGGCCAATCGGCTGAAATCGAATCCCGCGTGTTGACCATCCGTAAGCAAATCGAAGACGCGACCAGCGACTACGACCGCGAAAAACTGCAAGAACGCGTGGCCAAATTGGCTGGCGGTGTTGCCGTGATCAAAGTCGGTGCGGCCACTGAAATCGAAATGAAAGAGAAAAAAGACCGCGTTGATGACGCGCTTCATGCGACCCGTGCAGCGGTTGAAGAAGGCGTGGTTGCTGGTGGTGGCGTCGCTTTGGTTCGCGCCCTGCAAGCACTGGCTGACCTGACTGGTGCAAATGACGACCAAACCGCAGGGATCAACATTCTGCGTCGTGCGATGGAAGCGCCATTGCGTCAGATCGTCACCAACGCCGGTGAAGAAGCCTCTGTGGTGGTCAATGCTGTTAAAAACGGCACTGGCAACTATGGCTACAACGCAGCATCGGGCGAATACGGCGACATGTTGGAGATGGGGATTTTGGACCCAGCCAAAGTGACCCGTTCGGCGCTTGAAAACGCCGCATCGGTTGCTGGTTTGATGCTGACCACCGAGTGCATGATCACCGACTTCCCAGAAGACAAGCCAGCTGCACCTGATATGGGCGGCATGGGTGGTATGGGCGGCATGGGCATGTAATTGGCCATTGCAGACTGCGTTTAAGTCTGCGATATGTTGCGGTACAGCAAAGCCCCTGCGCGACAGCGTGGGGGTTTTTCAATTCATTTAAGTATTTATTTGCATCGTTGATCAGCACGTTACTGTGATTGGTGCTGATGAGCAATGTTGCTTGTTTAGAATTGCCGCACCCCCTCCAACTGTGTAGCATCAACACTGAATACACCGATCACGCCGAGCCCTGCTCAACGTGGGACAAAACAACAGAGGTCATCATGACACCCCATCACCGCACCATCGGTTTGCTGTGCGCCGTACTGGCATTGCCACTTGTGAGCCACGCTGCCAGCACCGCAACCACGCTCACCAGCAGTATTACGGTTGGCAGTTTGCAGCGTCAGTTTGTGGCATATATTCCGGCCAATCTCGCACCCAACGCTCCTTTGGTGTTGGCGCTGCACGGGAGTGGCGGCACAGGCGAAACCATGCGCAAATATACCGCCAACAGCTTTGAGCGCTTGGCGGATCAATACGGTCTGATTGTGGTGTATCCCGATGGATACGACAAAAACTGGAACGATTGCCGCAAAGCGGCCACTTATACCGCTCGCCAACTGAATATTGACGACATTGGCTTTATGCGTGGACTAATCCAACACTTTCAAGCCTCGCATCAAATCGACCCCAAGCATGTGTATGTGATGGGCTATTCCAGTGGCGCGCAAATGGCGTTTCGGGTTGGCATTGAAGCGCCCTACATGGTGGCGGGTATTGGAGCGGTGAGTGCCAGTTTACCCACCGCCGACAACAATGCATGTGCATCACCTAGCGTGGCCGTGCCCACGGTGATCATCAATGGTACCAGCGACCCGATGAACCCGTATGACGGCGGTACAGTCGCGTTGTATGGGCTGTTTGGTAGTCGTGGCACGGTTCTATCGACTGACCAAACCGTACAGACCTATCTAAAATTGGCCAATATTCAAGCGCCGCCAGTGGTCACGACCTTAAGCCGATCCGCTGGGCTAGACCGGACGTGGACACAGCGCAATGTGTGGCCATCGGTGTATGGCAAGCCCGTTGCCCTGTATACGGTCTGGAATGGTGGTCACTCGATCCCCCAAGCGTCGTATACGTTTCCGGTGGTGTTGGGCAGCACCGAAAAAGACATCGACACCGCCACCGAGATGTGGCGTTTTTGGCAGATGACGCCGTAACGCGAGACGGTTGGTTTTGGCGCGGCCATCCTCACAGAATGTGCATCGAACCGCGCACGCTGTTGCGGCACACTTGGCGAATTAAAGTGCTTTGGATTGCATATGATGCCGCCGGTGAACACTGTCTCTGCCGACCCACAACGTGCCATCACGCTTGCGCGTGAGCTGGCCAAATATGCCAACGTGATGGACTCGTTCGTCCGCATTCCGTTTACCCGTCAGGGCATTGGCGCAGATGCTGCGGTCGGTACGATTCCTGTGGTCGGTGACCTTGCCGGTTTGGCGTTGGCAGGCTATGCCATTTACCGCGCCCATCAGTTGGGTGTGCCACTGTCGCAATTGACCCCCGCCATTAAGCTGGCCGTGTTGGATGTGGGAGTCGGTTTTGTGCCGGTATTGGGTGATGTATCCGACGTGTTTATTCGCCCTAGTCGGCGGGCGGTCAATATTGTGCATACCCATTTAAAACAGGTGCATGGTGTCACCAGTGACGCTCTAATCGACCATCCTTTTTTGCATCAAGCACTCGAAAAACGCCAGCAAACCTCGGCATTTTGGCGCAATCCGATGGTGGCGTGGTGTTGGCTGCACCTTCCTGACGTGATGGGCACATTGGTGCTGGTGTGGTTGCTGTGGAGCGCATATTGGCTGGCCTCAAGCGTCCTATCGTGGCTGTCAACGGTGTTGTAAAGGCTTGTCAATGGCTGTGGGGGCTGTACTCATTTTTGTGTGGGCTGCTGTGATTGATGGGTGATCACTGCTATGTTCGGCGCATATCTTTTTGCAGGATGTTTTGATGATCTCCGTAGCCAGTCCGATGATCGCGATTCCCATCAGCGTCTCATTATGTCAACAACTCAAACAACTCAATCAGCGCTTACAAGCGGGCGAACGTGAGCCATTAGCCAACGAGGCCGGTCGTCTGATTAGCGATGTGGCGTGTGCCACCATTGACACCATTTTTGGCGATATGCTCAAGCGTATGGCCGATGCCAGCGGTAAGTCGTCGTATCAAGATGCGCAAGGCACCGTCGAAGAAGTCAAAGCGGTGTTGCGTAAGTATTTACCGTGGGCGACGGGTTTTTTTGGTAATGAGCGCCTCATGCCGGTCGCACAGCATTACGATCAACTGTTGGTTGTCAGCCCACAAAACGATGCACCCGCATCCGCCTATTTGACCTTTGCTATTTCAGCAAAACTGGCCGAGCAGTCTTTGCACAGCCTTGAGCAGTTGCGTACTGGCCAAGTCAGTACCGCTCGTGCGGCGATTGATGTGTTGATTCAGGTGATTGAAGAAAGCCTTGTGCTGTTGTTGTATACGCCCAAAAAGTTGCTGAAATTTAATTTTGTGGCGGATAAGACCTTAAATGGGGTGATTTCCATGACGAATACGTTAGCGTTTCGGCAGTTGCGCAAATTAGGCGATCAGCTTGAGCCGACGCTGTTTGTGCCGGTTGCCGATCATTTACAGCAGTTTTTACGTTTACCCTAAACCTTTTGGAGCGTGTCCGATGATCATCGTTCATCACTTGAATCACTCACGCTCACAGCGGATTTTGTGGATGCTCGAAGAGTTAGGCATCCCTTACGAGATCAAGCATTATCAGCGCGACGTTAAAACCATGCTCGCGCCCAGTACGCTCAAAGCCGTGCATCCGTTGGGCAAATCGCCAGTCATCACGGACGGCGCGCGCACCATTGCTGAGTCTGGTGTGATTGTGGATTATTTGGCGCAAACCTATGGGCAAGGGCAGTGGTCACCACAGGCTGGCTCAGATGCGTATTGGCAGTATCAATACTTTATGCATTACGCCGAAGGCTCATTGATGCCGCCATTGTTGCTGCGGTTGGTGTTTAACAAAATCGGCAGCAGTCCAATGCCGTTTTTTGTCAAACCGATCATTGCGCAAGTGGTCAAAAAAACCAATCAGCAGTTTATTAGCCCACAGCTGAAGCTACATTTGGATTTTTTAGACCGCACGCTGGCCGAGCGTGAATGGTTTGCAGGCGATCAGATCAGTGCTGCTGATATTCAAATGAGCTTTCCACTAGAAGCTGCCGCCGCACGCGGGGGGTTGGATCAGCGCTATCCGAAGCTTGCCGCGTATTTGGCACGTATTCGTGCCCGCCCAGCCTACCAACGCGCCATCGAAAAAGGCGGCGCATTTAGTTTGGGTTAGTTGTAACGCGGTCACACATGGTGTGATGTTTAGGGGTGATCTGGTGTTTTTAAGGCCAGCGCCCGTGTGTAGAGGGCGTTTTTTTTCAGCCCTGTCAGGTCAGCGGCGAGTTGTGCGGCGCTTTTGACCGGCAGGTCTTGCAGCAAGCGTAGCAGCAGGGCGTCGGTTTTTTGGTCATTGAGCTGGTCGGCGTCGGGTGCGGCACCAGCAATGACCAAGACAATTTCGCCTTTTTGTTGGTTGCTGTCGCCTTGTACAAACGCCAGCAGCTCACCCAAGGTCGATTTTTTAATGGTTTCAAAGGTTTTAGTGATTTCGCGTGCCAGTGTGGCGTCACGATCTGCACCAAAAATCTCGACCAGATCGGCCAAGCAATCGACAATACGATGTGGGGCTTCATAAAAAATCAGGGTGCGGGTTTCGTGCTTGAGGGCGTCAAGGGTTTGCCGGCGGGCATGGGATTTGGCGTGCAAAAACCCTTCAAAACTAAAGCGATCGCTGGCAAGGCCCGACGCAGACAGTGCCGTAATAGCGGCACAGGCACCAGGAATTGGGACCACGCGAACGCCCGCCTCATGCGCGGCACGCACCAACCGAAAACCAGGGTCACTAATCAGCGGCGTGCCTGCGTCGCTAATCAAGGCCACCGAACGTCCCTCTTGCAGGGTTTGGATCAGTTCGGCTACCTTCTGGCTTTCGTTGTGATCATGACAAGCAGTCACTGGTGTCGAGATGGTGTAAGCCGACAGTAAGCGTCCCGAGTGGCGGGTGTCTTCGGCGGCAATCAAATCGACATCGCGCAGGGTTTGCGCGGCGCGCGCAGATAAGTCATCAAAATGACCGATCGGTGTCGCCACGACATATAGAATGGCACTCATGCGGACGACTCCAAAATGAATAGATTGAAAAAAAACCACGCCCTGTGGTGGGCCAGCTTGGCGCTGTGTGCGCCGTTGTCACATGCCGAAATCTTGGTGCTGTTGCCCGATCAAGGCCCGATGGCACAAGCGGCGCAAAGCGTCAGTGATGGCTTTCTGGCGGGCTATTATGCCGCAAACCCAAGACCCTCGCTGCGTTTCATTGCAGACAACGGCACGGAGTCACTGGCTAAGATCATGCAGCGCGAGCGCCGTGCAGACACTCAACTGATTGTTGGCCCGTTAGATCGAGATCGCGTCAGTGAATTATTGGCCTTAAAACTGCCCGTTCCGGTGTTGGCGTTAAACCAAGTGGCGGCCAGCCGTGCGGGGGTGTGGGAATTTGCCTTGTCGCCAGACGAAGACGCCCGTGCGCTGATTCGCCAAATGCGTCGTGATGGCGTCAGTCAGATTTTGCTGTTGAACGAGCAACCTAAACAGGCCAGCAGTCGTTTTTTGCAAGCCTTTGAGCAATTGTGGCAGGGCGAACGCCGCAGCATCAACCGTTTGCCCGAGCAATTGACCGCCGAACAAGGTGTGCTGTTGTTGGGTCGCGCCGAGTGGCAGCGCTCATTAGAGCCCTTGCCCAAACAGCGGCTGTATACCGTCGCAGCCAGTGTGTTGGACCCCAAGCACATGCCGATGGGGGTGGTGTTTTGTGATGCACCCGCGTTGTATCGGCAAGACTGGGCCGAACTCATCACCCAACAAAAGCGTCAACCGGTTGCCTTGGCATACCAGCGTTTGGTGGCCTTTGGTGCAGATGCGTGGCAGTTGTCGCGCTTAATGCTTGATCAGGCACCCAGTGCGCAGTTTGCCGGTCGAACCGGTGCATTGACCCTCGAAAACCAACGCATCGAACGAACGCCCGACTGCCTTGAAGTGACTCGTCGCGGTGTGGTGCGTCGGCCATGACCGTCGGCCGCTCGACCAGCCCCACCCATGTGATTGGCGCACAGGCCGAGCAATTGGCGCAGCAGTACTTGCTTGCGCAAGGCTTTGAATGGGTGGCCAGCAATGTGCATTGCGTGTGGGGCGAAATTGACCTGCTGATGTGCCGCGACAATGTGTTGGTGTTTGTGGAAGTCAAAGCCCGTCGGCGCTCGGGGTTTGGCAGTGCTGCCGCCAGTGTCACGCTGGCCAAGCAACGCAAATTAAGCCGTACGGCGGCGTGGTTTTTGGCCGAGTCGCCCCAGTGGGCAAGCCATGACTGCCGGTTTGACGTGATTACGGTTGATTTATCCAGCCAACCGGCGCAACTGGAGTGGATCGAGAGCGCGTTTTTGCTGGCAGAATAACCCCACATTGTGCAGCGTACTCTCACCAAAATGCTGTAGGCATGATGCGCCAATTTGCTAGACTCGGTCATCGTTTGTGGGTTTAGGAAGACTCCACCATGCTGTTTTTTCGTTCAGGTCGGGCGTTGTCTGTGGCCGTATTATTGAGTCTTAGCCTTACTGGTTGCTCGTCGTTTGTCGCCTCGACTACGGGCGCAGGGCCGGTGGGTGTGGTGAGTGGTGACCGCTCGTTTGCCCAAATCATCACCGACAACGGCATTGTCAAAACAGCCGAAATTAACCTGTATAAGCTCGATCCACGGTTTAATTTTTCGCGGGTTAATATCAGCAGTTTTCATAGTGTGGTGTTGCTGACCGGCCAAGTGCCTGACGGCTACCTCAAGCAGTTGGCCGAGCAAAATGTTCGCTCCATGACCGATGTCAAAGCTGTGCATAACTACATCACGGTCGGTCCTAAAGCCGATTACAACGCCATTGTGCAAGACGGCATGGTCACGGCCAATATCCGCCGCAATATTCTGTTGCTCAAAACCATCAAAGACACCCGCGTCAAGGTGGTGACCGAGTCGGGTACGGTGTATGTGATGGGTCGCTTGATGCCAAATGAGTCGGCCGCCATCATGGATGTGCTGCAACGCACGCCCAATATCAGCAAAATTGTCTCGTTGGTCGATGTCTTGGCCGACGCTGCACCAAGCTTACTACCCGCCGGTGGCGTTGCGGCCAACCGTATCGACGGCGCTGAGGTGTCTGCACCCGTCGTGGCGGTTACGCCATTGGCGCTAGACCCACGTGAAAGCCCCACCGAAACCGACCCAACAGGCACGGCGACACCTGTAACAGCGACCGCGTCGTCATCTGTAGGGCTGTCGGTGCAATCGTTACCTGCCAACTAAACGCTGGCGACCCCACGGCGCGGTTGTCGCAGGATTGCCCTCTAGAAGCCCTGCGCAAAACGTGTTGTGATAACCGCCATTGTGCAAACAGAGTGGGGCAGATCATGGCATCAGCATGGGTGACACGTTGGGGCAATGTGCCCATCTTGGGCGTTGCGGTGGCCACAAGCGTCGCGCTGTTGACGGGGTGTTCATCCACACAACTGTTGTCTGCGCTGACCCCACAGCGTGGTGTGACTCAGCATAGCAATGTGCCGTATGGGTCACAGCCGCGCCAGTCGCTGGATATTTATCAGCCACAGATTCCCGCCCATGTGCGAATGCGGCCACCGGTGGTGGTGTTTGTGCATGGTGGCTCGTGGGATAGCGGTGACAAGTCGGGCTATGCCTTTATGGGCAAACGTTTGGCGCAAGCCGGTTACACCACCGTGATCATGAACTACCGACTCGCGCCTACCCATCGTTACCCCGATTTTGTGCAAGACACCGCCGATGCTATTGGTTGGACGTATCGCAACATTGCCCGCTATGGTGGTGATCCCGAGCAATTGTTTGTGATGGGGCATTCGGCAGGGGCGTTTAATGCCATTACGGCGGTTGATGACGCACGGTTTTGGTCAACAACCGGTGTGCCAGATCATGCGATTGTGGGCGTGATTGGCTTGGCGGGTCCCTATGCCTATGACTTCACCACAGACCCGACCAAAACCGCTTTTCCGGCGCAAGCCAAGCCCGATGACATCATGCCAGACCGCCATGTCAGACCTAATCCGCCGCCGCATTTGCTGGTGATGGGCGAAAAAGACACGGTGGTCGGTGAGTTTAACGCGCGTCATCTGCAAGCGGCGTTACAACGCGCCGGTGGATCGGTAGAGCTGACCACGGTCAAACGGGTCAGCCATACCACCATGATTGCTGCCTTTGCCACGCCCACTCAGTTTTTGGGTCAAACGCCGCAGGTGGTTTTAGAATATATGCAGCGGCATCAGGTGCGATAAACGGCGCAGGACAACCGATTAACGCATTCAGCCGCTGATTTGGTTTAAACGGGCGATCAATGATATTGACAGCCGGTTTAAAATCGTTAAGATGTGCGAATCGTTTTGATATTCCATCAAGACCCCCAGTTAAAGGAGTGTGCGTGATGCGGTTACAACTTGGAAAACACACAGGCTAACCGGCAAACGCACCCATTCGGAACGTTTGCCCTACAGGGTCAACGGTTCGAATGTCTCTAGGCTTCTAGCGCCCCGACATTCGTTGGGGCGTTTTGCTTTCGGGCATTCATTCTCCCGCATCGTGTTCGACCTGTTGCTGTTCATGCGTCATGGATCATCATCATTCATGTCACGGATGAGGCTGGCCTGTATTTAAACCGTCACTTTGCGATGAATATCGGCAGGGTATAACCCCGTGTTGCCGATTATAAATTGCAAGCGGCTGTATTCAAAAAAATGTGAGATTTTAAAATGGCCATTCAAATGGTATTAAATGCCGACAGTGGTTATGGCGTTCCGGTGCAGATACACACCCGCGACGTTCAGCCCGAGGCATTGCAACAGCTCAGTCAGATGGCGCAGTTGGGCTTTGTGTTTTCACACATTGCAGCCATGCCCGATGTGCATGTGGGGATTGGGGCAACGGTGGGCAGTGTGATCGCCACGCAATCGGCGATTATTCCGGCGGCGGTGGGGGTCGATATTGGCTGTGGCATGAACGCCATTCGGTTGGGTTTAACCGCCGCACAATTGCCCGATGACCTGCGCAAGTTGCGTAGCAGTATTGAGCGCAGCGTGCCGGTGGGTTTTGCGCAGCACAAAGCGGCCAAGGCCAAAGCGTCAACGCTAGACCCGTTGGCACGGCGCTTAAAAACCATTACCGACCGCCACCAAGGCTTGCTGCGCATGTTGCGTGACTTTGACCGCACATGGCAGCGGCAACTGGGCACGCTCGGCGGTGGCAATCACTTTATTGAGCTGTGCCTTGATGAAACCGATCAAGTCTGGGTGATGTTGCATTCGGGCAGTCGTGGCTTGGGCAATTGTATTGGCACGTACTTTATTGAGCGCGCCAAAAAAGAAGCCCAACATCGGTTTGGTCATGTACCCGATAAAGACCTGTCTTATTTTGCCGAAGGATCAGACAGCTTTGCCAATTACGTTGAGGCGGTCGATTGGGCGCAAGACTACGCAATGGAAAACCGCCGTCTGATGATGCTGTTGGTGTTGGCCGCGCTGCGTGAGCATGTGCCTGCGTTTCAAATGAGCAAAGAGGCGATCAACTGTCACCATAACTATGTGGCACAAGAGACCCATTTTGGCGCAAATGTCTATGTTACCCGTAAAGGGGCGATCAGTGCGCAAGCCGGTGAGCTGGGCATTATCCCCGGTAGCATGGGGGCGAAGTCGTACATTGTGCGCGGCAAGGGCAATGCCGCATCGTTTTGTTCTTGCTCGCATGGTGCAGGGCGGCGGATGAGCCGCAGCAAGGCCAAGCGGCTGTTTAATGTGGATGATCTGGCGGTGCAAACCGCAGGCATTGAGTGCCGCAAAGACAGTGGCGTGCTGGACGAGTTGCCAGCAGCCTACAAGGACATTGATGCGGTGATGGACAACCAACGTGATCTGGTCGAGGTGGTTCACACCTTACGCCAAGTGCTGTGTATTAAGGGGTAGACCATGAAACGTAAAAAACTGCCACAGTTCCGCGAGCGTAACCACTTGGCGTTGCACCCGTTAATGCACAAAGGCGGGGTACATGCCGAAGACGACGTGAGCAAAGCCCGTGAGCGTGAGCGGCGTGCCGAGCGCAAGCGTTTAAAGCACACGGCGTGGCTCAATACTCCTCACGATTAACCCGTCTGCACGACCCTTGTACACCACCCCTGCCACACGGCGCGGGTGGTGTTTTGACTGTTTAGGCTTATGCGACGCGGTCGGCGGCGTGTTGATTGGCGTCAAACACATCAGTCTGAATTTGCACCAATTTACGGTTGCCTTGTTCGCCGTTCATGCGCCAATGGCCAATGCGAATGTTATCAACAAACGCGATGTCGCCTTTGTGCCAATTCATCAAATGTGCCTTTTGATAAATGCTGTCAAACATGGCGCGTTGTTCGGCTTCGCTCCATGCAATGGATTCACCGTTAGCGTCACACAACTCCCACGTCATGTTCATGCCGTTGGCGGTGGAGTCGGGTTGTAATGCGCCACGGCCTGTAAAGTTGGCTTCGGCGGCGGCCAATGAGATCAGGTTGGTATTTTTGGCAAACGCCCAAGGTTGCAAGCATAGGTCGCCAGTTTCGGGGACACGACAGACAAACGGGCAGGGCGGTAAGGCCAAGTGTGCATAGCCGTCCGGCCGCTTGATCATGGTAAACGGGCTTTTTTTCAGCAACATGGCATCAAGTGAGTTGGTTTTGCGTGCCGAAATATAATAAAACCGATTGCGCGCCCGCTGATATTTGCGTTGGGTGGCTTCGGGCAGTTCTCGGTAGACGCGGTGCAGGTCAACCATGCCGGTTTCGGCTAAGTACGGCGCGGGTTCAAAACAGCACAGCACAATATAGCGCGAGCGCTCTGCACGCACACCGCCTTCAACATGTGGCCCTTGAATCGATTGTTCAACAGGCCCGAGTTGGACGGTATTTTTGTCCAAATAGCGGCGGTAGTCGCCCGCACCGAGTAGGTTTTCGCTGTATTTGCGCATCAGGCTGGCCATAAACGCAGGCATATTGTTGTTGTTAAAAGAGTTCCAAGGGGTCATGCCCATGCCTTGGGTGACCACGTGCTGAAATGTCTCTGCCGAGGCTGCCGCAGGTGTAAAACCCCGAAACAACAACACCCCGCGCCGTGCAATTTGCTGAATAAAATAATCACGATGTTGTTGCAAAATGCTGGGCAAACTGGCCGGATCACAACCGTCTATGGGCGTGTAAATGGTGATAAACGCGTGGCTGCTATCGGCGTTTAGTTGGCTGGGGCAGGTGTGTTGCGTCATGGACATGTCCGTCCCTCCACAAAATCAAATCAAAGCAACAGGTTGGTCAACATCAATCGCGATTAAAGCCGCATTAGATGAGGGGCTTGGTGATCTCTGGGCGTGTGTTGCTCCGAGACCAATACAGCAGTTGATCGCAAAAGCGTTGAAACAATTGGTCTGCGGTATCTGTGCCAGTCATGGGTTGGCAAAACGACGCCACCACCGTCAGGCGTTGGGCAAACGACACCGATACCAAGCAAAACAGAGGCTTTTGGGCATAATGAACCCCTGCAATCGGTAAGACAGATTGCAGTTCCAGCGCACCATATTGAGTGGGAATATTGACGCGTCCCATGTTGCTCAGATGCACACTGGCCTTAGAGCCCTTTGCCAGCATGGCAAATAAGGCGTTGGGGTCTGGTTTAAGCCGCACCAACACTTGCCGCAACCACAGGCCAAACCGAACGTTCATGGGGCTAAATTGAGCCTTGGCAAGGGCAGTGGCTTGCTGACCCAATTGCCAGACATCACTGTCTTGAGACAACAAAAACCGCGACTCAATCCCAGACGAGTAATAGCCCACCACGTTGTGATAGGACGGATCTAACAACGGTCTGACGTTCAGCGCAGAGGTCATCGAAACCGACTGAGTGCCTATGGGTGCCAACACGGGGGCTGCTGAACGCAATAGCGCCCCGCTGAGTAAGTCATTCACACTATGCTGAGCTTCTTTGCAACGGCGTATTAACTGGGCGCTACGGGCTTCATCCAGTGTAAACGTACGCAACTGTGTGTGTGCTGGTGCAGCATCGCTGTGTGAGGCGGATGCTTGTGATGGGGCTAAAGTGGTCGTATTGGCACTGGGTAACTGAGCCGCAGGCGCGCTATTGAGCAATCCGCGAATCGCAGGGGTATAATATTTGAGCGTTTGCCACAGGCTAAATTGTGGCAACAGGTGGTCATATGCGGGTGGCAGTATGGCTTGCTCGGGTTCGGCAGGACGTAAACCGGCATGGTGAGACAAGATATCTTCAAGAATTTGAATGGAAGACAGCCCATCCGAAATTCCATGATGAAAGGTGAGCAGCAGGTCTGTGCGGTCATCTGCATGAATCAGCGTGACCCGCCACAAGGGCGACGCGTCATGCGGAATGCCATCAGAGAGTTCTTGCTCAACCACACTGGACCAATAGTCGTCGGTTTGCCACGGCAACACCCGCAACGGAATAGCCACAGACGACAGCACTTCAATCCGCGGTCGTTGATAACCTTGCTGAATGATCCGACTGCGCAAAATGGGGTAACGATGTTGAACGTACAACAACGCCTGTTGAATACTTGCCACACTGACCCGCCCATTTAGACGTGCGCATGTAACAAAGTTGACGGATCGGGCGCGACTCATGTGCCACCACAACCACTCGCCAGAGCCGAGCGGACGGGATGAAATGACCGGCACCGGTGCAAAAGCGACCATGTGCGAAAAAATCCTGTGAGTGTTTGCTTGACCAGCAATTCTTGTTCAGGGTGGACAGTAGCATGTGAGCGAATCGACAGGCAAGAACACTCATGCGTGACGCAGAGCAAACGCACTATGCTTAACAGTACTGATCTCGATACTGATCGTTAAGCACAGCCGTTATGAGAATGCGTTTGCTCTGATTGGGTAAAAGAGATCATACAAACATCTTCATCAACGGCTATAAACGGTGGAGATACCCATCCATGACCTAAGACAACGAGGTCTTCAGCCACGCGTTGCCGTTACCGACCGAAAATCAGGATACACAATATCAGTACAATGATTGTCACCACCAGCAAAAACCGTATCCCCAATGGCTGTTTGTTCTGAGGGGCTGTTTGAGCACTTTGCATGATCGCGTCGGCACGCCGGTCTAACTCAGCACGCATATTTGCGTCTTGCGGACTAGGTTCTTGATGTGGTGCGGCTGACTTGGAACTTTGACTATTCGTCACGATTGATTTAGTGATCGGCAACGCCTTAATCAACTGCGTACGGTATTCGGCTGTGATTGGATTAACAAAGTCACTAGTGGAGAAAAAACCTTTAGAAATAACCCTCACTTGTTCATCGGTCCAATCATCCCCCATTAACATTGGACTAAATAACACTAATCGTTTATTAGCTTCATCAAACTGATATGGCAGTAAAATTTTGACTTCAGATTTGTCACCTTGATACGACTGCGCTTGAAAAACCATGCCATCGGTTTTGCCACTAAATGGATAGATATAGCTGTCGTATACGCCTACCAGCCAAGGTTTTTGATTTGGGTTCTTTTCTATTTCATGTAGCATGCCAGCCGGATCAGTTTCTAAGATATATCTGACAATGTTGATGCCTGTTTCGGGAGGGTTCTTAGGGGCGAGCAATACAGGTGAAATTGGCTCAGGCGATGATGGTGTCGCATAATCACGCAACCAACCCAGCTTGCTGGCCAAATCAAATAACACTTGATTTTTTTTGACGCTGTCATCGGCTACATGCAGCTGGTCTACATCAAGGT
>JBEANQ010000018.1:0-22399 GCA_041165345.1 Pseudomonadota bacterium | reverse complement strand
CCTGACGGATGATTTTAAGCAGTTTGCCCAGCCGATCATTGATAAAATCCCTGCGGCTGGACAGCCTGCGGTGCGGATGCAAATGACTGGTGACCTCATGCACGTTGGGGCTGTACCACCACTCGTGGTGCAAAGCCTCGGCAATATGGGCAAGCCGCTGAAAAGTGCTGTCATTAGTGTGCGTGATGAAGACGTGGTGCATGCGCTGCGTCCTGCCAAGCATAACCCTGTCGATGCATCATGGTATTTGGATTTGCCCAAACATCTGGCAGCACCACAGGCGGTGCTATTGGATACGCTCAAGGGTGACGATGCTTTGGTGTTTGTGTATGCGACGGAGAGTGATCGTACCAAGCTTGTGGTGATGACAGACCACAACCTCAAAACCAAGGTCGATGGTCAGCGTGTGCGTGTTGATACGAATGTGGTGAGAACTGCTCAGATTGTGCAGCGTGCTGACTTAGCCACGCCGTTGTATCTTTTATTGATGGGTAATCTGTAGTGGCTGCGTCGGACTCGAACCGAATCATGACGATCTTTCGACCCTCAACCGTTACCCATTGGAAACAACAGCCACCTATTTATTCTAACGTGGTCGGGAGGATAGTCAATGCAAATCCAACTCAATAACACCGCACTGCAACACGCCTTACAGCAGGCAGCGCAACACCTCGGTGACGCCACTCCTTTAATGAAGGCGATTAGTGAAGATCTCGTGACCGAGTCATTGCTCAACTTTCATAGCCAAGGCCGTCCAGCTTGGGCTGGGCTGTCTCCTAAAACCAAACGAAAAGGCGGTATGATCTTGCAAGTGAGCGCGGATGGTCTTAAAGCCAGTGTGGTCGGTTCATATACTGCAACCACGGCAACCATTGGTGCTGGTTCGGCAAAGAGTACTGCGTATGCGGCCATTCATCAATTTGGTGGCATGGCCGGTCGTGGGCGCAACGTGAAGATTCCTGAACGTCGCTATTTGCCGATGGATAAAAACGGCAATTTGCAGCCTGAAGCACAAGCAGCAGTCGCAGATGCATGTGCTTATTATTTGTCGGCGTCGTTTCCATAATAGACCCCCGTTAGACCTGCGTTAGAACGCCACCCATCAAACAAAACAAAACTCCATGCGTGTTGATGTGCATTTGTATTTGCACGCGCTTAAATCGCTTGTTTTGCGCATCGCATTCGGAATCCGTTCCGTCTGATTCTTTGATCCCTGCCCCCGCATTCTTGCGGCATGAACACACTCTTCGTCGCCGCGTGCGCCATCGCCCTGAACCTCACACCCGATCAACAGTATCTGGTGCTTGTGCCTGAAGGCAGTTTTAGGGGGATTGATGGCCGACCCTTTGAACCCACCGCTACAGATGGCTGGGTGCTGACGCCTGCAAACGGGCAGCGCATTGTTGCTGCACTGAATCAACGCAGTATCGACATGGTCGTTGACTGGGAACACGCGACACTCAAATCAAAAGAAACTGGACAGGAAGCCCCAGCAGCAGGTTGGTGCAAGTCGGGTGCATTTGAATATGTGGCAGGTGTAGGCATCTGCTCAAGCAATTGGGACTGGACGCCTCGCGCCGCTACACAAATCGAATCCAAGGAATACCGTTACCTATCCCCAGTTTTTTCGTATGCCAAAAACGGGCAAATCGTTGCCCTATTGCACGCGTCACTCACCAACACCCCAAACATTGACCACCTGCCCGAAGCGACTTTGGCTGCTGCGGCTCAGGAATTTTTAACCCAACAGGAGTCCGTGATGGATCTTGAAGAACTGCTTGAGCATTTGCGCTGGATGCTGAACCTGCCAACGCTCGCAACCGCTGCCGAAATCATGGCAGAACTCAAAAAAGCAATGGCCAAAATCGAAGCCGAGACTGGCACAGCGATGGCCGCCAACACCCATAACTTATTTGATGCTCTTGCAGCCCTCAACACCAAGGTTGCGGCCAACAGCCAAGCCACCCCCGACCCCGCCAAGTTTGTACCCATCGCCGTTGCGTCTGCCCTGCATGCACAAATTGCCACCCTAAGCCAAGCCGCCAAGTCTAACGAACTTGAAGAGCTGATCGTTGCTGCGTGTAGCGATGGCCGTTTGCTGGGTGACGATATGAAAGCGTGGGCAACCAATTTGGGTGAGTCAAACCCTGATGCGCTCAAAGACTATTTAAGCCGCGCACCCAAGATTGCTGCATTGCTCGGCAAGCAATCAAACACAGTTGCGGCCAACAGCCAGCAGCATAACAACAGTCTAGTCACACCTGAGATGCAGTTAGTTGCCGCTCAGTTTGGCTATGACCCCGCCCAAATGACAGGAGCTTAATCATGGTTGCGATGACTCAAGACCGCAATACCAGCCGCAGAGACCGTGGGCTACTGCAAGTGTTGGTGGCTGCCAGTGCGATAATTTTTGCCGGATCAATTGTGTGTGTGAACGCTGATGGTTTTGCTGTTCAAGGCGATACCGACCCTGATCTGACATATATGGGTCGCGCTGAACATGCAGTCGATAACACGGGTGGCGCAGATGGTGATGTGTCACTACTGGTGCGCAATGACTCTACATTTCAGTTTGCCAATAGTGCAATTAGTCCAGTCACGCAAGCCAGCATCGGCAAGCTCTGCTACGTCGAAGATAACCAAACCGTCGCCGCCACAGATGGCACAGGGACACGTTCTGCGTGTGGCCGTGTCGTAGGCATTGATTCTGAAGGAGTATGGGTAGAATGAACGTCACACATGCGGCACTAAATGCCATTTTTATGAATCTGAAGACAACATTTAACAATACGTTTGATGCTGTCCAAACCAATTATCAAAAAATCGCCATGACTGTTCCCAGTACCGGTGGTTATGTCAAATATGACTGGCTGGGTAATTTTCCAAAAATGGAACGCTGGGTCGGTAAGAAAGAAATCAAGAAGCTGCAAAATTACAGCTACGCCATCGTCAATGAGAACTTTGCCGCCACCATCGAGGTCGCACGCAATGACATTGAAGATGATCAACTGGGCATCTACAAGCCACAAGCTGAAAGTGCAGCGTGGTCAGCCAAGCAGTTACCAGATGAATTGATTTTTGAGCTGGTCAATAAGTCATTCGCGGCCAAGTGCTATGACGGCAAGCCGTTTATTGCTGATAACCACCCGAATGGAAAAACCACCGCAAGTAATAAAGGCAACAAAAAGCTGTCGATTGAAACACTGGCGAAAGCACAGGGGTCATTTGGTGCAGCACGTACAGCAATGATGCAACAGAAAGATGATCAAGGCCGCCCGCTGAATGTAAGGCCAAATGTGTTGCTTGTGCCGGTCGCACAAGGTGATACCGCCCGTGCTTTGATGACAACTGATCGGTTAGAAGACGGCAAACCTAACCCGTACAAAGGTGTATGTGAAGTCGTTGAAGAACCTCGTCTGACCGATGACAACGCGTGGTACTTGCTTGACACCACCAAGCCTGTCAAACCGTACATCTACCAAGATCGTAAAAAGCCAGTTTTTGTGCAACAGACCAGCATGGATTCCCCGACTGTATTTATGGAAGGTGTGTTTTTGTTTGGTGCTGAAGCACGTGCTGCGGCTGGTTTTGGTCACTGGCAGCTTGCTTACGGCTCAACAGGTACGGTGGCCTAACCATGTACGCCACCCTTGAGCGCATGGTAGCCCGATTCGGTGAGCATGAAATCATTGCGCTCACCGATAGCCAGCCGCCGTACACAGGCCAAATCAATACTGAAAAGCTCGCACCAGCACTGGACATGGCTAACTCAGAAGTTGATGGCTATTTGATGTCTCGATATAGCGTGCCAGTCAGCGCTGCTCCAGCCTTTTTGCTCGGGCTGGCGTGTGATTTGGCTCGCTATCACGCGGCTGTCGGGCTGTCCCGTCAAACCGAGCGTGATGAGGTGCGCTACAAGGCGGCGATCAAGTCGTTAGAAAATATTGCAGCCGGTAAGTTGTCGATTGGTGTGACGCCCGCAGGTGGCCAGCCTGCGTCGGCGTCTACTCAAGATGTGATCATGACCAATCGGCGGTCAAACGACTTTGGCAACGGGGGGTGGTGACATGCTGCCCCTCGCTCAAATCGAACAAGGGATAAAAGATGCCATCAAGGCATTAAACCGCCCCTATATTGCCGACATTAAAACCTACGCGGGTGACTTTGACTTTAACGATGACCGCGACTTTGCCCAAGTGGTGCAACGCTTTCCAGCGGTTTGGACAACGTTTGATGGGTCGGGAAAACCCGAAAAACTCGGCGCACGCAAATACAAAATCCCACTGACCTTTAGCGTGATGGTCGGCGCTCGCTCAATTCGCACAGAAGAAACCGCACGGCATGGAGTCAATATTGATGGCCAGATGGTTAGCGTGGGCACATTTCAGCTACTGGACGACGTTATCTGTGCCGTATTGGGCCAGCAATTTGGTATCACATCGATCCGTCCGATGGAACTCGGTGCAATACGGACGATCTTTAATACAAAAACTCAAAGCGAAGCGGTGTCTGTCCTCGCACAGTCGTTTACGACCGAATGCACCATCAGCGTGCCTGACCCTGAGTCCGACACTGCGCAGTATATAGAGCGCATCAGCATTGATTATGTGCAAGACCATCGGGTCTTGCTCGATGATTTGGTGACCACGCATGGCTGATTTTGAGTTTAAACAAGGCAATAGCTTCGGCCTGACCTGTAGCTATCAAACGGACAGCGGGGAAGCCATTCCGTTAGATGACATCACCATTGATGCCGACCTGCAAGACTCCAGTGGTCGTGTCGTGGCAAGGCTGACCGTGAGTCGTTTGGACACCGTTGGTGACTATTACTTATCGCTGTCTGCTGCCGAAACAGCCACCTTTAAAGTCGGTCATTTGGTCATGGATATTCGATATGCCATCGCCGGTGCTGTGATCTCGACCGATACGCGCACCGTTGAAGTCATCCGTGCCGTGACGCGGAGAACCTAATGCCCCAGACCGTGATCAGCATCAGCGGTCAGAACCGCACGGTGATCAAACAAAGCGATGGTCATAAGCAAACCATTGTGCGTTCTAACGCCGTGATTGTTTCACCGATCCACGTCGCTGAACAACTCGCACAGATGCAAACCACACTCAACGCAGTACAAGCCGCAACACAATGGGCGCAAACGGAATGGTGATTTTATGAGTACCCCACTCAAGTTTTTTCAGTTGACCGCATTACCAGCCACACTAGCACCCAACGCATTTTATTTTATCCAAAATGCCACCTACGCTGAATCGTATATTACCGATGCCAGTGGGGTTGCCAAGTCGATTGGTAATAGCGCGATGATCAATGCGCTGATTAACAGCAAGCTGGCCGACTTTAATGCACTAGAAATTGTGGCCGACATTAGCGCCCGCAATGCGCTGGCCGCCGGTGCTGCCCGCAACTTTATGGCACTGGTGGTTGATGCAACCGGTGACACCACAGTCACCAGTGGTGCAGCCCTATACGCATGGCGTGAATCAAACACGACGTGGAGCAAGTTGTGCGAATACGAAAGCATGGATGTGTCTGTTGCATGGTCGAGCATCAGCGGTCGCCCGAACTCAACACCGGCACAGATTGATACTGCGGTTGGCCAAAGTCACACCCATGCCAACAAAGCCATCCTAGATGCGCTAGGTGCTGACGCCAACGGACTGACGTTAAACGGCAATCCGGTGCAAGCGTGGGCAACCACCAACTGGTGATGATATGGCTACTCGCATTGCACATCAGAAAATCGTCAGCGCATTACCCGCCACACTTGACGCGGACACGATCTATTTTGTGCGGGTCGGTGCGGGCTTTGATCAGTATGTGACAAACAGCAGCGGTACGGTTGTGGCGTACCGTGCGAACGCAGCAGGCACGGCCGGTCAAGTGCAATACAACAGTGGTGGCTTAACGGCTGGCGCGGCAAAGACTGCGATTGACAGTGCCGGTAACTTACTCATCACAGTCGACAATGCACCCATCACTCCCTCTGCAACGACCCAAGTCGTCACCCACACGCGGCAACGTGCTGCGCGTGCGGCATTGGCATGGACAGATGGCTACGGTGTATCTCTCACGGCACAGCCCAGCCTTGCGAGTAATGCAGTTTGGACCATGAGCGTTGCATCATCAAATGTTGCGCCTAATTTTTATAATATTGCCATGACAGTGTCCGGCCAAAGCCTCCGTGCAATTGGATTTAACGGCACCTCAACCGATCACATCACAACGCGCACTCGTGTTGCATATCAAACAACTGCCATCGCAGGCAATATCGTATATGCATATGGTGGGCAGCGTCATTTTTTTTATAATAGTGCGACAGCACAGTCTTATTATAATACCGGTTTTAGGTTTGAACTCGAATTTACCAGAGATGATGCAACCGCCGTGACGGGTGCGCGGATGTTTATTGGATTGACGATACAAACTGCCGCACCCACGAATGTTGAACCAAACACATTAACGCGTGTCATCGGTTTAATTAAACGCAGTACTGATACAAACCTGCAAATCTATTCTGCCAATGCAAGCGTCACAACCCCAATTGACTTGGGTGCCAACTTTCCCGCCAACAGTCTCGTCAATGTTTATCGCCTAACCATACATAGCCCAAAAAACACCGGTCGGGTGTTTTGGGATGTCGTGTGTATTAACACTGGTGCTGTCGCATCCGGTGAGTTTGCGAAACTCAATCTAAACGACAACATCACCAGCGGTTTTTTTGCGCCGTATTGGTGGATCAGTAATGGTTCGACGGCAGCAGCGGCCTCTTTAGTTGTATTTGACGGATATGGAGATAGTCCGCGATGAGCTTATATACAGTAGACCAGTTTGGAACTATTCGTGATGCGGCCAGCGGGGTCATCGTGCCACAGATTGAGTCCGACGCCTCATACCAAACCTATTTCGCATGGTTGATGGCTGGTGGTGTACTTGAGTCGATTATTGCTGAATCACCCAAGCCGCCACTGCCTGATTACAAGCTGCAAGCTAAACAGCTACTCGCTGACAAAGCTGATGCATTTATTGAGCGGATCACTACTGCATCTGGCATCCCAAAATCCGAGGTCGCTAATTTTGAGGCCAAAGCCCAAGCCGCATTGGCCTATGTCTATCAGGGTGTGCCAATCCCTCTTTATTCAGCGATTTATCAAGAAGCATCCGTCACCGGCGAAGCGATTGATGATCTGTGCGCCAAAATTATTGAGCGCGTGCAGCAAAAAGAGTGGGTCAACGGCCAGATCAGTGGGATGCGCCGTACTGCGGGTTGGGCGATTGATGCCGCCACTGATCATGCATCTGTTGATGCTGCGGTAGCGGTGGCACTTGCACACGCAAAAAAAGTGCTAGGAGGGTTTGCCGTATGAGCAGCTATACAGCACAGCTCGACATCACGCCCTGTGGCTATGGCGTATATCGCACACGTCATACGTTTCGGTTTTATCTGAGCGACACAAAACAGGGCGACTACGTTGACGTGCCAGCTGGTTTTTACAGTAACGGTGCGTCGATCCCTACGCTATTGCGGTGGCTCTTTGGTTGGCAGGCGATGAACTTTTATTGGGCGCAAGCGGCGTTTTTGCACGACGGCTTAGTCGCTGAATCTAACGTCCAGCTTTACATCTGTAACGACGATACAGGCACAAAACGTATCCCAACGTGGTCTGAAGCGGCTACATGGTTTGATGCAGCCCTATCCGTTAAGCAAGCCCATGCGCCCACCTGCCCACCCGTTAATCGCAGTCTTTTTGTGTTCGCAGTCCGTTTATATGGCTTGGTGCGCCGCACCAAAAATAGGAGTCATTCATGACCATCCCCGCAGGCTTACGCCGCCCCGATGTCTACACCGACATCAATACTCAAACCACCCGTACTGGCTTGCCAGACAACCGCCAGCGCGTGCTGTTGGTCAGTGCTGGCAATGTCCATGCCCAGCCTGTCGCCGTGTATGACAAGGCATCGGCTGACACGCTGTTTGGCGCAGGATCGACCATCGGTCGCATGGTCAAAGCGGCTGTGGCAGTCAATCCTTTTGCTGATCTGGAGGCCACCACACTGGGGGAGCCTTAACCCCTCCGGTTGAGGGGGCTACTAGCATACGACTCAGGCTGAATGGCTCTGAAAACGATAGCGCCGCTTATGGCGTATCGACCATCAAGATCTGGGCCAATGGTGAGTATCGTGGAATCAATCTATCTCCACATCAATCGTGGCGATATCAATTAATCAACACTGGATCTATGGATTTTGATAACGGTGTGCGGCTGAATTTTTGGACGACGTTTGATGAGATCAGTGAGACTCAGTTGTTATGCATAGATAACGTCACGGTTGGCACTGGATTTGATCACTTTGAAATTGAACTGATCACAGACGGTAGTAACCCATCTGCACTGGCTGAGTGGGATGGCAACCCGAGTTATACGTTAGTCGATAACAGTCCAGTCCACGCCACATTTGATCTTTTACACCCACTACAGGTCAACGTATGAGCATTACAACTCTCACCACTGCAATTGCTGCATTGGGTCACACCATCATTGCGTTAGATAGCCCCATCACCACTGAGGCCGCTGCGCTGGCATGGAAAAGTCATCTTGATTTTGTGTCAGGCCCGACTGAGCAGCACGATGCTATTCTGATTGTGCCATTCACCGACCTTGCCGCCGCCGAAACCTTTGCTGCCTATGCACCGGTTAAAACCAGCTATCGTTTTGTGGCGGTGTGTTACCACGGCGCAACCGGTCAAGCTGCTGAGTTATCCGCAAGTTTAGCGGCTGCATTAGCAGACAGCGCCGACCCTGCATTGCCTTTTAATGGTGTGAATCTAACGGGTCTAACGCCTGTTGAACCTGCGTTTAATCTGACCAAAACCCGTATTGAGGCAGCCCTGCACAACGGGGTGTGCGTCATCCAAACCGGTGCAGATGGTGTACCCGAAATTGTCCGGGCCATCACTACATATCAGCAAACACCTGAAGGTGAAGATGACGACATCTTGCTCGACGTCAACGGCCCATTGGTGCTGGCGTATGTGCGCAAGACCATGCGTCAAATTGCCAAGTCTCAGCCGCGCCGTAAAAACACGCTGCGCCAGCGTCGTGACTTACGCAGTGCGTTTTTAGAAGGCTGCATGAAGCTGGATACGGCTGAAATTCTCAAGAACGTTGATGCCCGCAAAGACGCATTAACGGTTGACGCTGATCCGAATGATGAGTATCGGGTCAATGTGCGAATCCCTGCTGATTGGGTGCGCGGTATGCACGTGATTGCCGCAACGTTGGACGTGTACTAATACTGCGCGGGCATAGCCCTTGCCTTGCGCAACGGCGAAGCAATGCTTCGCTCATCGTTGCTCAGGTGCGCGGTATGCACGTCATTGCTGCAACGTTAGACGTTTACTAACCGCCCCACGCTGTCCCCAGACCTCGCCATCGGCGGGGTTTTTTATGGCCGTTTGGAATTGATTCCGTCTGACTATTTGGCGACCGTTCACCTATGGTTAACCATCGAAAACATGTGGAGTCTGCAATGGAAGATCAACTGGTTGGCACGATTGTGCTGACGGTCAACGGCCAAGAATTTGACTGCGCGTCGGTCACGCCCGACCGCCAAACCGGTCGTAAGCTGGTCAGCACCATGAACAGTAAAGCCCGCGCCCATAAACAAGCCCGTACAACCAAATCCATCACCTTGGCGATTGATGTCTATATTGCCGAGTTGGGCGATTTTGACTGGGATAGCGTTGAAAATGCCCGTTTGACCATTGAGTCCATTGATGGTGGCCATCGCACAACGTACACCGGCGTTGCGGTCACCCAAGTCTCAGAAAAATACGGTGAAGGCTCAGAAGCCACTCGCAGCCTGCAAGCCTACGCCACTGACATCATTATCGAAGGCTTATAATCATGATGACCCTTGAAGGCCAACTACCCGTTGCGATTGCCCCCAAAGGCACATCCGCGCTGACCCACGTGGTCATGACTCAACTGACCATTGAGCAGTCGCTCAAAACTCAAATGTCACTCAAACCCGATCAGTTTGTGGTGGTCGGTGAACTGGCCGCCATGACCAAACTGGTCGACCATGAATCGGGTGAATCGTTTGATCTGACGTATGAAATGTTGGGGTCGTCTAGTCGTCAAAACTTAGACTATTTAACCGACCTACGCGCAAGCCTAGATGTAAAGGAGCGAGCCGACAGCACGAAATAGCAGCGCACGCACGGCTCATTAGCGCGTTGCTGGCTCAGGGTGTGCCCTATGCCGCCGCGCTATCCATGCCTGTTGAATTTGCCCTCATGCTGGTTGGGCGGCCAAACAATACCCAGCCCGCCTCTAACGCCAAGCCTAAACCCTCTAACGCTGGCCGCATGGTTGCAACCCGTCGTAGAGCCAAAGAGTCTAAGCCATGAGTAAAAACACCACTGTTTCTATTACCCTGCAACTGAGGGGCACGGCAGGTAAAGACCTATCACGCATCACGACTGAACAAATCAACCAAACGCAAAAAATCAATGCCAATTGGAACATGGCGACCACGGCTCAAGCCAAATTTACTGATCAGTTACGCCGCTCAACAACAGAAACAAAACAGGCATCTGGAGCCAGCGATCAACTGTTACGCACAAACCGGATGCTTGAGGGCGTGCTACGGCAGCAAGCGATACAAACCCGCTTAATCAGTGGGCAGCTTAAAGCCCAAAATCGTGATTATTCGCTACAAACCCGTATGCTGTCTGAGCAAGCCCGCCACGCCAAAGACTTACAGCGTGCGCTTGCCGATGCCGCTCGCAGCCAGCGTGATATGTCGCATACGGGCGGTGGTGGGGGTTTTGTTGGTCGAGCTGGGGGACTGATGATGGGGGCTGCCGCCGCATACGGTGTGGTACGCACCCCGCTCGAACGCGCCCGATCCTTTGAAACCAAGATTTTTGACGCGACAACCTCGGTGACCGGTGGTTTTAATGGCATGAATCACGACCAAGTCAAATCAGCCAATCTCACGCTGTCACAGTATGCAAAAGATGCCGTGCGGGTTGGTCATGGCTCGGTTGATGGTGTGGGTGATGCCGCAGGTATTTTGGCAGCCTCTGGTTTGTATCGTTCGATTGACGAACTCAAGTATCCGCTGATTGCCATTGCCAAGTCGGCGTTTGCCAGTGGCTCATCAGAGCAAGACATGGCCGAGCTAGCCAAGCAAATTCGGCAATTTGGTATCGCACCTAAAGACACCCAAACGGCGTTAGACCGTGCAACGCAATCTGGCTTTGCCGGTGGCTTTGAAATTCGAGATATGTCACGGTTTTTACCTGAAGTGTTGCCATTTGCTAGCAAAGCGGGTTACCGAGGCCAAGAAGGGTTTGACCAAGTCACAACTCATTTACAGCTTGCGCGCAAATACACCGGTATCCCCGGCCAAGCCGCAACCAACGTTCAAGATTTATATAACCTACTTGGGCAGAACCACTTTGCCCTATCCATCGGTAAATACATCAAGCCAGAAAAAGGTGATCCGATCCGAAAAATTGGACTGCGGGGTAACCGTATGGGATTTGATATTAACCGCTATCTGGCGAGTGAACGTGAAAATGGCGTGAATACAGTGGATGCAACGATCAATTTGATGGATCGTCAGCTCAATAAGAACAAGAATTTTAGACGGTTGTCGTCTGACATCAAAGGCATGGAAGATGAGCAACGTGTCACAGGTAAGCCCGCTGCTGGACTGTCTGATAAAAAAGCAGCGTTGGAAATTGTGATTGCGGGCGAATTTGGCAAAATCTTTCATAATCAACAATCACTATCTGCTTTAACTGCGGTGTTGGCAGGTCGTGCAACAGGTGAATCCAACCGCATTTTAAATCAAGTGCAGCAACAGGGTGATGGCACAGTTGCTCGGGTGTCGAGTGAAAAATCACAAATCGAACCCGCCCAAGCCCATGCACGTGAGCAAGAAGCCATTTTGGCCACCATTAAAGTGTATGACGCGGTCAAAGAAACGCTCGGTAAATTTGAAGACGGTCTGACCAACACCATGCAAGCCAACCAAGCACTCACCGCTGCTGCATATGCTGCCGCTGGTGCGTTGACTATTTTAGCAGGTGTAAAAATGGGTGCTGCAGTGGTCGGTGGTGGGGCAGGTGCCGCCGCTGCGGGTGGGGCGGGCGCATGGATTGCGGGCAAGGTCACGGCTGCAATGGGACTCGGGCGCACGGGTGTTGGGGCATTGGCAGGCTCAACCATTGGCCGCTTAGCATTGGGCTTAGGGGTAGGTACCGCAGGCTCGTTGGGCTATTGGGGCGGCTCAAAAATCTATAACAATATGAGTGAATCAAGTCAAAACGTCGTGGGTGGCACGATTGCGACTATTTTAGCCAACCTCGGCATTAAAGAAGCACAAGACGCGCTCAACACAGAAATGACCACACTATCAAGCGAACTGCCTCGACAAAACGAACGCATGATCCAACAAAATGACACCGTAATTGCGCTATTGCAAAAATCCAATTCAAGCGTACCGCCAACCAGCACCGACTTAATGTCTGGGCTGTCACAATCGTTGACACAAGAAAGCCGACGTGGCATGCCCTACCGCCCATAAGGAATTGATTCCGTCTGACCTTTAGCACCCCGTTTGCCATGATGAGCCTCAGAACTGAGGCTTTTTTTATGGCATGGGCAGACACACTACAGGATGCAAGTTTTCGCGGGGTGCGCTTTGATTGTGAGCGCATCGCAGACAGTCGCAACCGCCAGCAAGTTATCTATCAAGCGCCATATAGTGACGACGCCGTCATTGAAGACCTCGGTGCTGACCCACGCAAAGTCACCCTGCGGGCATGGATCACGGGTGATGACTACGAGCAGTATCGTGATGCCTTGGTGTTGGCGTTAGATCAAACCGGCAGGGGTGAGTTTATGCACCCACAGTTTGGTCGCCTGCAAGCATCGGTCACGTCATACACCGTCAACCACGACACAGACACAACCGACGGTTGTTCCGTCACCATTGACTTTGTACTAGCGCCAACCGCCCCCGCCCGTGCATTGTTTATCCCCACACCCAATGCCTCGCTCAACGTCGCAGCATTGGTCATGGCAACACCTGCCCAGCGCCTGCAAACCCTACAAGATCAACTGCCCTATTTTCCACAAGCGATTGAAGCGGCAACATTGGTGGATCAAATCCGCACGGGCATCAAAACAGTCCGTGGCTATTTAAACACGGTCAACAGCGTGATTAACAACGCCCTCAGTCCACCGGCATGGATTAACGGCATTTTGTCGGACGTGGCTGGGCTGGTTTACGCCATCCCGACTGGTGCATCGGTCATTGCCGAATGGCGCTCGATTGGCAAGCGCCTGCAATTGTTTGGTGGGTTGTTTAACACTGACGCACACCCCGAACCCCTGCGGCACGTCGGTCGCAGCCTGCAAGCCGCCGCCCTGCTGTCAGCCGCACAAGCCATCATCGTGCAGCAGACCCAGCGTGCCACGTTGTCTCCTGCCGAATTAGTCAGCATTCGCAACGACGTGCGCGGCCAAATCACCCAACTCATTGCGTTAGAACGTGCAGCAGCAGCCACCACCCAAGCCAGCCAGAATGCGGCCAGCACCCCGCCGATTCCGTTGGCCACCCAGACTCAAGTGGCACGTCTCAAACAAGCAGCTGACGTGATTCAAACCCAAATCGATGCCCTGATTGCCCGCCGTCCATCCTTGCAATCACGACCCATCACCACACCCACTCACCTGCGCTTGCTCGCACATCGTTGGTATGGCGACCACACCCGTGCCGTTGAGCTGATACGACTCAACCCCGACCTGATTAACCCTGCGGTGATCGTGGGTGGCGAGGTATCCGCATATGCCGACTGACAATATCACCCTGACGGTGGGCGGCTATGAATGCAAACACTGGGACGAAGTCTCCATCGACAGTGACCTTGAAATTCCTGCCGACGCATGGTCACTCACCTTGTTTAATCCACCGGAAAATGCCCTGCCACCTGCCGTTAAAATCGGGGCAGTGATTGACATCAGCTATCGCAATCAACCCATTTTAAAGGGCGTGATTGACCGCATCCCAGACGTGGTTAATCGCCAAGGCCACCGCTTGGCAATAACAGGACGTGACGTGGTGGGAGTGCTACTGGACAACTCAGTCCCGTTGACTGTGCAACAAAAAGTGACCTTGGCAGACATCGTCGGCAAATACATTGCGGAATTTAGCTCGATTGTGCAGGGCTTATTGGTCGACAAAGGCATTGACTATGCCACGGCAAAAACCGCCGTCGAACCTGCCGAGAGCATTTGGTCTGCGGTGGTCAGAGCTGCCGAAGCGGCTGGGCAATACATCTGGGCAGAACCCAACGGTGCGTTGCACATTGGCAACCCGTTTAATGGTCGGCAGCCCCCCATTCCAACTCTGCACTTAAACCGTGATGGCTCAAAAAACAATGTGCTATCGGCTGAATACATTGAAGACATTGCTGATTTATACAGCCAAGTCATTGTGCTGGGTCAAGATAACCAAACGCACAGCTCGTTTTATGCGGTCGATAACACATCTGTGGATAGTATTCTTGTTGGTCAAGACTTAACACCTACAAAAAAAGACCAACCCGACACCCCAGAGTACACCGGCAAAGCCAGCCAACGCTTGCCCTACACCCGCCGCAAAATCACACTCGAAGCACTGGCCGACAACAACGACCAAGCCAGCAACCGCGCCAAAAAAATCATGCAAGACGGCAACCTGCACGCCTACACACTGACCGTCTCTGTGGTGGGCTGGACGTGTAGCACTGGGCAAGTCTGGCAAACCGGCTGGACAGTCCACTATCACAGTGACATCACCCGACCGGCAGCCAATGGCGACTGGGTCATCTTTGGCCGCACCCTACGTCTATCGCGCCAAACCGGCAAAACCACCGAACTACGGCTGAGACGTAAACAATACTGGATGCAGCCCATCGCCCCTGTCGAACAGCCTGATGCCGCTGACCCAGCTACGGAGGAAATGCCCGATGCTTAAAGCCTTTGATCAACATGCCCGCCGCTTACTGGCGCAAATTCGGCTGCCCTTTATGGGGCGCATCACAGCACCTGCGGCCAGTCCACAGGTTGCAGGCTTAAATGGCGAAATTTACCCAGACACCCCTGTCATGGCCCACATCGGCTTTGTCTCAGGTCTACCGTTAGACGCCGAGGTCATCATGTTGCCGCTGATGGGCAAATCAGCGCGTTCGGTGATTATTGGCAGTCGGGGCGGCTCGGTCGTCGTCACCGTCAGTGCTGGTGAAACCTGCATTTACGACCAATTCGGTCACCAGATCCACCTTGGCGCAACGGGCATCCGCATCGTCGGCAACGTTGAAGTTATAGGGGCGCTCAAAGCCGCTACCCTCAGCGACAGCACGGGCAATCTGGCCGCTATCCGTAGCGCCTTTAACACACACACGGGTCATGTGCCCAATGGCACACCAATCTACAAAATGGGCGACTAAGCATGGCGACGCTTGATCTTGACACCCGTGACTATCTGCCCGACTCACTCGATGATCCGGTCAGCTCATCACTGATTCAGGCCGTTTTACTGCGCCTACGGGCGCATCGAGGCGCGTTCTGGTTTGACCCAACTTTGGGGAGTCACCTGCATTTACTCTGTCGATCCAAAGACCTGCCACGGCTTAAAAAACTGGCCGAACAATACACCACCGAAGCCTTAGCACCCCTGCTGACCGATGGGCGGATAACCGATCTGTCCGTGGTGGCCACACAACCGCACGTCAGCCAATTAGCACTCAAGATTGCCATCACGCAACCCAATGGCACATCGCTACAACTGACCCATATCGTACAGGTAGGTGGCTAATGTCATACCCTATTCCCACGTTTGAACAAATCCGCCAAACCATCCTCACCGAAGGCCGCAACCTCACCGGCCAAGCCCTATTGGACGACTCAGACTTTGCCATCCGTGCCGCAGGCACAGCGGCCGTGGTCGAAGGGCTATACAGCCACCAGCAATGGATTGAACGCCAACTGTTTATTCGCACGGCTGATGAAGTTGGTCTTGCCATCCACGCCGAACGTCTGGTCATGCCGAGGCTCGGTGGCGCATTGGCAACCGGTCAAGTCTTGGCGTTGGGCAGCAGCTCAGGTGTCACGCTGCCCGCAGGCTCACGTCTTGGCGACGGCAAAGGCCACTACTGGCAAACCATCGCCGCCGTCACACTGGTCGCTGACCAAGCACTCTCTGTTGCCATTGAAGCCGAAACACTCGGTGCAAGTCACAATGCACTGGCCGCATCAACCCTGACATGGGTCAGCCCTGTCACCGGTCTACGCTCACTGGCCACCATCGTCACTTTATCAGGAGGTGCGGACACCGAACCGCTTGAAAGCTGGCGGTCGCGCCTGCTTGATGCGCAATCACTCGGCCAAAGCCAAGGGCGTGATGACGACTACAAACTCGCAGCGCGTAGTGTACCTGCCGTCTTACACGTCTATGTGTACAGACAACGCCGAGGACTGGGCAGTACCGACGTGGCCATCACCGCCTATGGTGCAAATGGTGCCGACCTACCCAGTACGGCATTACTTGCCGAGGTGCAAGCCGCGTTAGAAGTGACGGCGGTAGCGCATGAAGACGTTAGAGCCTACGCCCCCGATGCTGTCCCATTAGATGTGCATGCCACCCTCACCGGTCGCAATATTGATCAAGCTGCCGTCCAGTCCATCATCGAAGACTACCTTGACGGCCTAGAGCCTGCCGAACCCTACCGAGAATCGGTACTGACCGGACGGATTATCGGCCATGCTGGCGTCACAGACGTGCAACTCACGCCCAACACCAACATCTATCCGCTCGTAGACTGGACAACCCTAGAATGGCTGCGCCGTGGCGCAGTGACGGTGGCATAAATGCGCCAATATACCGACGTCTTACTGCTATCACTGCCTATCGGTGGCTATGAAACTGCACAAGGCACACTGATCGACAAAGACATCACCGCCCACGCCCACGTGTTAGAACAAGTAGCGACAACGGCTGACTTACTGCTAGAAGCCGCCAGCGCCATACCGCCAGAACTCATCCGTGAATAAGAACAGGACTACAGCCTACCCCGTGCCTGTAGCATCACCACAAGCCTCACACAAGCCGAGCGCATTGCAGCGATTGAGCAAGCCAGACAACCGCAAAAACACTATAACCAAGCCGGAATAATCAACTTGTTTGCATCATTTGGCATGACCGTTTTAAACATTCAACGCTACAGACCGACCATGTGCAACGCACCATCGAATGCACCGACAAACACGGTTCGGAACAGGTTCCGTCTGACCATTCGCGTGCAATCACCCCATACTGCCGACATATCCTGTCTCACAGACCACTACCTGCCCTGCGCGTGGCGTGTCGATATTATTGAGGTTTAAACATGCATCGCATTGATACAGTCAACGCTCGGCCAAACCAAAATGGCGCGGGCAAAGCCGGATTTAATGACAACACCGACCTTGCTGGGCAAGATGCCACCTACCTTGACCCTGCCCACCTCAACGCCATACAAGAAGAAATTGCGACCGTCATTGAAGCGACAGGTACGCCGTTAGAAAAAGGTACAAACCATCAGCTATGGACAGCATTAAACTCGTTTTTTGCATCAAATACCGCGTTAGAAGAGGTTGATTCTCGTTTATCGACAGCTATCACAACGCTGGCCGCAGCCATGCAACAAGCCATCATTACCGAACGTAATGCCGAGCGTAATCGGGTTTGGCCTGTCGGCAAAGGACGCTATACCACCTATGACGGCCTAAATCCTGCTGATGCAAGCCATTTGGGTTGGGGTACGTGGGAGCTAGATGCCGAAATGGCAGGGCGTGTGGCGGTTGGTGCAGGGGTGACAATTGATGACCGCGGTGAAGAACGGACATTTGGCGTTGGTGACAGTGGAGGCGAATTCAGCCACGTTCAAGTAGAAGCAGAGGTATACAAACATAACCATGCGCCGAATGAGCTATACACACGTCTGACAGCCTATGCTGGGCCGGCTCTTTTATCACAGTTTGCTCCTTTTTCCTCGGCCACCTCTGCTAATGCACTAAATGACTATGCAGGCAACAACGAACTTCAAATCGCAGGTTTTGACAATCAGGATGATACGATTAACAAAATTAAAGATGTAGGTGAAGGAGAGCCTATGAACATCACTCAACCTTACTACGTTGTGAGTGTGTGGCTACGTACGGGTTGATTTTAGTGCAAAAGCAATCGTAAAAAGTTAGTGCAAAAGCAGATGCAAATTAGTGCAAAAGCAGCCGAAAACTTACAGATGGACTCTTGGTGGACTCGAAGAAAATCGAAGAATGGTATGGACTCGGTAAATATCATGTAAGTTATTGATTAAACTGGTGCGCCCAGCGGGATTCGAACCCACGACCCTTGCCTTCGGAGGGCAATACTCTATCCATCTGAGCTATGGGCGCATACAGGGCGATCATCATAGGCAAAAAGCGAAGAAACGTCCAGACCAAATGCTAGTTTTTATTCAGAGTGCAACAGTTTGCTCAAATGCTGTACAGCCAGCCTGAATCTATGTCATCGCGAGCTTTTTTGAGTATAATCGCCGCAGATTTTGGCTTTCATGAGACTTTTGCCGTGAAAAAACTGGTGATGCTTGCATCCTTTGGCCTATGCGCCCTGTCAACCATTGCTGCAGTTCAGTCACAGCCTGAGACAGCCGCCCCAAGTGCGGACCCTACTGCTGAGGTGGCGAAACCAGCCGTCGTAGCACCGGCTGCCACTGTTGCTGTACCTACACCTGCACCTGTTGTTGCAAAACCTAAAACAGCACCTGCTGATTCACCACAGGTTCAAAAGCTCGTTGGCCTGTATCCAGACCTGATCAAACGCATTTCTGCTTACGGCAAAGTCTGTCTTCAAGGTAAAACTTGTGATGTGGCTGTTCCAAGTGCAGCAGCCGCTCCCGCAGCAGGTGGAGCACCACGCTCTGGCGAAGAAATTTTTAACGCTGTTTGTACCAACTGCCACACTGCGGGTGTTTTAGGTGCGCCACTATTTGGCAACAAAGCCGCATGGGCACCTCGCATTGCCAAAGGCAAAGAAACCCTTTATGGCCATGCTTTAAATGGCTTTAACGCCATGCCAGCCCGTGGGGGTGGTGAGCTATCGGATCAAGAAGTAAAAAACGGTGTTGACTATATGGTCAGCAAAGGCAGCTAATCGCTGTACCGTTTGACCCCCTTAAGATACCCAGAATCAATCTGGGTATTTTTTTGTTTATTTTTAATAAACATTCAATACACCTTTAGACCTCATGAGATCGCAAAAAAACACTAGGCGACACCCTCACTTTTAAGGACAATTCCCCTTCTCGCTTTGACTGCCATTCAAGAGGTTTTTGCTTCATGACCCATGCACTGGTATTGCGCGATCTCACCAAGACCTACAAAAACGGTTTCTCTGCGCTTAAAGGCATTGATCTGACCGTGGCAGAAGGCGATTTCTACGCGCTGCTTGGCCCCAACGGTGCAGGTAAATCCACCACCATCAGCATTATTAGCTCGTTAACCCGTAAAACCACGGGTAGCGTGCAGATTTTTGGTCACGACATTGACGCCGAGCCGTCCAAAGCCAAGCAATGCTTGGGTGTAGTGCCGCAAGAATTCAACTTCGGCCAGTTTGAAAAGGTCTTTGATATTCTGGTGACCCAAGCAGGTTACTATGGAATCCCTGCTAAATTGGGCAAAGAACGTGCCGAAAAATACCTACGGCTGTTAGGGCTGTGGGATAAAAAAGACGTGCAATCACGCTTGCTATCTGGCGGGATGAAACGCCGTCTCATGATCGCACGTGCCATGATTCATGAACCCAAGCTGTTGATTTTGGATGAGCCAACCGCAGGGGTCGATATTGAGCTACGCCGCTCTATGTGGGATTTTTTGCAAGAAATCAATGCCCAAGGCACATCCATTATTTTGACCACGCATTATCTTGAAGAAGCCGAGGTGCTGTGTAAGCGCATCGCCATTATCGATAAAGGTGTGATCAAAGAAGATACCGACATGAAGTCTCTGCTGGGGCAATTGGCCGTTGAAACTTTTTTGCTTGATACACGTCAAGCATTGACCGTCGCACCCATCCTCAATGTGTCGGGTGCTGAAATTCGCCTTGCTGATGCCAACACATTAGAGCTGATGCTAGAAAAGAGTCGCTCAATCAATGAGGTTTTTAACGCCCTCACCACGCTAGGTATTGAAGTGGTGAGTATGCGCAACAAGGCCAACCGGCTTGAAGAGCTATTTGTGCGCATGGTCGAAAAGAATCTAGACACCCCCTCTACAGGAGCGACCACATGAACGCTCAACAAACCATGATCGCGCTGCACACCATTGTGCATAAGGAAGTACGTCGGTTTATGCGCATTTGGCCGCAAACCCTGCTGCCACCCGCCATTACCATGAGCCTATATTTTGTGATTTTTGGGCAAATGATCGGCAGTCGTGTTGGGGATATGGGTGGCTTTAGCTATATGCAATTCATCGTTCCTGGTTTGATCATGATGGCGGTCATCACCAACAGTTATGCCAATGTGGTGTCGAGTTTTTATTCGGTCAAGTTTCAACGCAGTATTGAAGAACTCATCGCCAGCCCTGTTCCGCACCATATTATTTTAATTGGATATGTGGTGGGTGGCGTCGTACGCGGTATTTTGGTCGGCTTGATTGTCACGCTGTTGTCGCTGTTTTTTACGCATTTATCGTTGCATCATGCTGTTGTGACCCTATTTACCGTGGTGATCACGGCAATTTTGTTTTCACTCGGTGGTTTTATCAATGCCGTCTATGCGCGCTCGTTTGATGACATTTCCATTGTTCCTACTTTTGTGCTGACGCCCCTGACTTATTTGGGTGGGGTGTTTTATTCGATGGATCAATTGTCACCCTTTTGGAAGAACCTCTCGCTGCTCAACCCAATTGTGTATATGGTCAATGCGTTTCGCTATGGCATTTTGGGCAAGAGCGATGTCAACGTGTGGATGTCATTAGCAGCGATCAGCCTGCTATGTGTGGTGTTGTATATCTATGCCTATCGTTTGCTGCATCGCGGCACAGGAATGCGTGAATGAGTGTTGAAGCGTCGTTATTGGGAAAATCTACTGACTACCCCGATCAATATGCCCCTGATGTATTATTTCCAATTGCACGGGCGCTGAATCGTCAGGGCATTGACGCCGTGGCAGGTGTGGCACAGGGGGTCGATTGGTGGCATGTGTTTGAGCTGTCATGGCTTGATTCCCAGCACAAGCCGCAAGTGGCGATTGGTCGGCTGAGCATTCCCGCTCACTCGCCCCATTTGATTGAGTCTAAATCGCTCAAGCTGTATTTTAACAGCCTGAACTTTCAAGTCTTTGACAGCCCAACAGCACTGACTCAGTGTGTCACACGCGATTTATCAGCGGCTGCTGGTGCAACTGTTACCTTAGATTTGTTGTCGGCGCATGACCTGATGGTGTCTGCACCACTGGGTGAATGCATCGATCACCTACCACTGGTGGCACAACGGGATCAGCCTGATGCCATGTTGCTTCAGCATTTACCCCATGCCGCATGGATCAATGACCAGACGTTTTATTCTGATTTGCTGCGTAGCAACTGTCCGGTGACCCATCAACCTGATTGGGGCACAGTTTTTGTGCGTTATCAGGGCGCTGCCATCTGTCCTAAAAGCCTTTTGGCCTATATTATCTCGTTTCGTCGTCACAACGGTTTTCATGAACAGTGTGTTGAGCAAATGTTTGCAGACCTGTGGCGACAGCTCCAGCCCGAGCGCTTAATGGTATATGCCGCATATACCCGACGCGGCGGTCTGGATATCAATCCTTGCCGTGTCTCACATCTCGACTGGCTTCCTAGCCCGTTGCGTTTGTCCCGTCAATGATGAATCCCTACAACGATTGAGGCGTTTTTTTATGAGCAGCTATTTTGGCTTCATCCCTTCTGCCCAGCTTCAAAGCGACATTGAGACAGCCCGTCAGAAGGTTGCCCAAGGTGGTAAAGACGCACTGTATCCCTACCGTGATACCGTCGCCAAAGGCGTTAACGATGAGCTAATCGTCAATGCATTAGTCAAATTGGTGTCTGATCTGCCACCAAACGACAAAAAAGACACCATGCTCAAACTCGCGAACTTCATTAAGAATCAATCGGGTTCGCTGTTAAGCAGTTTGTTGAACAAAGCAGACAACAAAGATGTCATGAAATCTGTTGATTTCTTAGAGCAAAGCGCCCACCACGACGGCCAAGGCAACAACCGCATTGGTTTTGTGATTCCAGATTCCCTGTATGCACA
>JBEANQ010000017.1:0-22963 GCA_041165345.1 Pseudomonadota bacterium | reverse complement strand
AGCCGACAAACTCACCCCGATATAAACCCACATCAGGGTCAAAGCTAATGACGGCAACATGACCACTAATTTTCATTTGATTATTCATCATCTGCTTGCTCCTTCATGGTTTCAGGGTTGGTGTCATTAGCATCTAACCAACGGCGAATACTGGCAATTGCGCCTTTGTCGGTGTTTGGAGACGGGTGAGGACGATGATAAACCTGCACCTGTCCAAACAAAATGACTGCAATGCGTGAACCTTCACGCTCTTCAATCGTTGCACCTAGTGCATGAAATAAGGCTTCGATGTCTCGCCACTGCACATTGGCTGATACAGGACGTGCAAAGATCGCGCTGAGTGTCTTGATGTGTTTACGCTTCATCACTGATCTTTAAATTGGGCGCGATTAACATCATAGTATCAAAAAAAGATACTATGTCAATCTTCTTCAGTCACCCACACCAACCCGCCCGCTCACCACCTGCCGCAGCACAAAACTGGTATGCACGCCCGTCACCCCTTGAATGGGCGTAATTTTGTTCAGCAACAAATCTTGATACGCATCCATATCACGCACCATCACTTTTAACTGATAGTCGGCACGTTGGCCGGTAATCAATAAGCATTCCATCACCTCATCAATCTGGGCAATTTTTTCTTCAAAGTGAGCAAAGCGCGCTGGCGTGTGCTGATCCATGGCAATATGAATCAACGCCATCAGCGAGTAGCCCATTTTTTTAGCGTCCAAACGCGCCTGATAGCCCACAATCACGCCCGCCTCCTCCAACGCCCGCACCCGCCGCAAACACGGCGATGGCGACAGGCCAATTTTTTCGGCCAAGTCTTGGTTACTAATCCGGCCATCGGTTTGTAACACCTGCAAAATATGCCGATCAAATGCATCTAATGGCAACATGACCAAATCCTAAGCATAAAAAACCATAAAACCAAATATACACGCAATATCCTGCCAAAAATTAGCGATTTTAGCCAATATTCGCAATCTGCTTGCGCAGGCTTCGGCCTAGTATGAACACCAAGTTCAACGATTTTAGAGTTCTGCCATGTTGTCTCAGCCGTCTAGCAAATACCCCGCCTTTGCGCCGATCCACATGCCTGACCGCCAATGGCCAAGCCGTGTCATCAGCCAAGCGCCCATTTGGTTGTCGACCGATTTGCGCGATGGCAACCAAGCCTTGTTTGAGCCGATGAATGTCGAGACCAAACTCAAGTTTTTTGAGCAATTGGTGGCGATTGGCTTTAAAGAAATTGAGGTGGGGTTTCCGGCGGCGTCGCAGCTTGATTTTGAGTTGGTGCGACGTTTGATTGATGAAAACCGCATTCCTGATGACGTGACCATCATGGTGATGACCCAAGCACGCGAGGATTTAATTGCCCGCTCGGTGGAGGCGGTGCGCGGCGCAAAACGGGCGATTGTGCATCTTTATAATGCCACTGCGCCGGTGTGGCGTGATTGGGTGTTTGGCCTGTCGGTTGAACAAGTCATGGCGTTGATTGCGCATCATGTTTGCTATCTTAAAACCTTGACCGATACCATTCCACAGACCCAATGGACGTTGCAGTATTCACCCGAAACATTCTCGATGACCGAGCTTAATGTGGCCTTGCAAGCCTGCAATACCGCGATTGACACATGGGATACCAGCGCCAGCCGCCCGATCATTATTAACTTGCCCACCACGGTCGAAAACGCCACGCCCAATGTGTTTGCCGATCAAATTGAATGGATGAGCCGTCATTTGGCACGGCGTGAACATGTGGTGTTGTCGGTGCATACCCACAATGATCGCGGCACGGGTGTGGCCGCAGCAGAGCTTGCCATGATGGCCGGTGCGCAACGGGTCGAAGGCTGTTTGTTTGGCAATGGCGAGCGTAGCGGCAATGTGGATCTTGTGACTTTGGCGCTCAACATGTACACCCAAGGTGTGCATCCGCAGTTAGATTTTTCGGACTTGCCCCGTGTGGCTCGGTTGGTGGAGGACTGCACCCAGATTGCCATGCATCCGCGCCATCCGTATGCCGGTGATTTGGTGTTTACCGCGTTTTCGGGGTCACACCAAGACGCCATCAAAAAAGGCTTTGCCCAGCAACAACACTCACCCATTTGGCAAGTCCCCTATTTGCCGATTGATCCTGCCGATATTGGTCGTCAATACGACAGCATTATTCGGATTAACAGTCAGTCGGGCAAAGGCGGCGTGGCGTATTTGCTTGAGCAACACTATGGCGTGGTGATGCCGCGTCGGATGCAAATTGAGTTTAGCCACGTGGTGCAACGGGTTAATGACTCCTCAGCCACCGAAATGGGAGCAGCGCAGTTGTGGCAGTTGTTTCAAGACACCTATCTTGCGCCTGTCACGGCAGCGACGACCTATCATAGCCACCGTTTAAGCAGTGATGGAGACCAACAGCAGATTGCCTTAACCGTCTCTCAGCATGGCAAAACGTCAGTACAAATGGGGGTCGGCAATGGCCCAATTGCGGCCACGGTAGATGCCTTAGACGTCAATGTTGAGGTGATTCATTTTGAGGAACGGGCGCAAACGCGTGGCAGTGATGCCTGTGCAGTGGCGGTGATTGAGGTGCGTGATGCCCGCTCGGGCCAACAATCGTTCGGCGTGGGCATTCATGCCAACAGCAGTACGGCAGCGGTGATGGCGGTGGTGAGTGCGGTGGGGCGTGTCCAACAGATGCCTTCCTTAGCGGTGGCTTAGGTCAGGCTTTTTTGCCAAAACTGTGCCGACCCCTTGGCGTGATCCAGCACATAGGCCGCATAACCCTGTTGCGTGTACAGGGCTTGTGCGGTCTGATTGCCACTGAGCACTTCTAAGGTGATTTTGCAGCAGCCTCGCGCCCGTGCAATCTGTTCTGCCACCTGTAACAACTGCCGACCGACCCCTTGCCCCCGTGCAGCAGAATGCACCACAAGGTCATGGATATTCAGCAGTGGCAGAGCCGCAAAGGTCGAGAATCCTTCAAAGGCATTGAGCAACCCCACCGCTTGCTCACCCTGCCATGCCAGCAAGATCACAGCACAGCGCGTGGCCTGCCAGTCGGCCAACTGGGTCAATAAAGCGTCGTGCTGTGCGTCAGGCAACGGCTGTCCACCGCCCATCGGGTCACAGGCATAATGGTTCATCAACTGCCAAATCGCTTGACGGTGAGTATCTTTTTGAAAATCAACGGGAAAAATCGTCATCAACGTTTACTCTGCGCCAACGGGTACTGATACATCACATCGGTGCGTAGCACATATTTTTGCCCACTGATCACCGGTGCACCTTCATGCAATTGTTTGTGTTCAAACAGCAAAATTTGACCTTGTTTAGGCGCAATCGTTGCCACACGCGTCTCTAGACAAGGCCGCAACATGCCGCTATGACGATAAAAAATCGTCTCGCCGCCGTCATAACCATCATTAAGATAAATCAAGAGCGTCAACTGACTACTACGCCATGTTTCCGACTCATACGAAGCATCGTAGTGCGGCTTAAAGGTTTGACCGTGTTCATACAAATAAAAGCGAAAACGTTCGTTTAGGCCATCCAATTGCCAGTTGTGTAACCACTCCGGCAGATGCGGTTTGACCCGTGCAAAAATCTCGGCTGCCAAATCGTGGCTGTCATAAATCACCCGCTGATTGTTACGTACCTCGGTGCGCACTTCGCTGTGTGTGCGACTGACGGTGATCGCGGCCACTTCATAGTCATGCTGATGGCTGCGCTCAATCAATGCTTGGCATTCGTCAGGGCTAAAGACATCATCAACGGTTTGAATCAGCGGGCTCTGTTGATAAATCATTGGGTTTGCTCACACTGTTGTTGGTTATCAAAACATTTAAACAGGGGGACGCATGGCGCACCCGCCTGCCAACTTACGACCGCCGCGCTTGCTCAATACATTCGACCAAACGCCGTGCAATCTCGGTTTTGCAGGCTTTGTCTAGCGTGACCATTTCAAAACCATACCGGTCAGAAAAAAACACGTGCATGGCGTTTTCGTCAGAAGCAAAGCCAATATCGGCGCGGGATACGTCGTTGCAGGCAATCATGTCCAGTTGCTTATTGGCCAATTTACCACGGGCATAGGCTTCGACGTTTTGCGTCTCGGCGGCAAAGCCGACCACAAACGGGCGCTTGGCATGTTGCGCAATGGTGGCCACCACATCGGGGTTTTTGACCAAGCGGATTTCGGTAATTTCACCCGACTTTTTAATCTTGTGATCGGCCACCACTTCAGGGCGGTAGTCAGCCACCGCAGCCGTGGCAATAAAAATATCACAGCCTGCTTCGACCATCGCAAGGCTTTGAGCCAGCAAATCACGCGCCGAACCAATGTTAATACGCTCAACACCCAACGGCGTTGCAAGGCTCACCGGCCCTGCAATCAACGTGACGCGCGCACCGGCATCACGGCAAGCGTCGGCCAAGGCAAAGCCCATTTTTCCCGAACTATGGTTGCTAATATACCGAACAGGATCAAGCGCTTCTCTGGTCGGACCTGCGGTAATGACCACATGCAAACCCGCCAAATGCTGCGCAGGCAGCACGGGATCAAGTGCGGCTTGCACGATTTGTACAAGGTCGTCGGGTTCGGGCATTCGTCCCGCGCCCACGTCGCCACAGGCCTGCTCACCCGAGGCGGGTTCAATCACCAGCACACCATGATCACGCAGGATTTGTAGGTTGCGCTGGGTGATGCGGTTCGCCCACATCTGTTGATTCATGGCAGGTGCCACATACACCGGTGCAGCGGTGGCTAAGACCAGCGTGGTCAGCAAGTCATCGGCAAGGCCCGCCGCCAGACGCGCCAAAACATCTGCACTGGCCGGTGCAACCAAGACCAAATCGGCCCAACGCGCCAGCTCAATATGTCCCATACCGGCTTCGGCTTCGGGGTCAAGCAGCGTGGTATGCACCGGATGCCCCGACAACGCCTGAAAGGTCAACGGGGTGATAAATGCTTGCGCCCCAGCAGTCATGACCACCCGTACGGCATAACCGGCATCACGTAGACGGCGCACCAGCATGGCGCTTTTATAGGCAGCAATGCCGCCGGTCACGCCCAATACAATATTGGCGAGGGGTTGTGGCTGCTTCACGCTGGCTTCTCCGGTTATGCAAAGACAAACAACAAGACAAAAAATCTGCGCCACCATAGCACCAAAGTGATGATTGCTAAAGATTGTGCTGGTGATCTGCCCTACCCATACCGCACACTTGGGCGCACAAATCCAGCACACGTTTTTTTAATTTTAGCAATTCAACAGGTTGAATATTGATATGAGTATTAAACACTGGCCGGAGTCTGAGCGCCCGCGTGAGCGCCTGTTGCAACAAGGCGCAGCGGCGTTGTCAGATGCCGAACTCTTAGCGATTTTTTTACGCACTGGCACGGCCAAGCAATCGGCCATTGAGATGGCGCGTAGCCTGCTGCAACACTTTGATGGCTTGGCAGGCGTATTGTCTGCACCCGCCACACAGGTCATGCAGCAACATGGCATGGGGTCAGCCAAATATGCCCATTTAATGGCAGCGTTAGAGCTGGGACGACGACACATCGAAAGCGACCTAAAAGAAGGCCGTGGGCTGGCCGACCCGCACAGTGTGCAACGCTATGTGGCACAACAACTCAAAGCCGAACGGCGTGAAGTGTTTGCAGTGTTGTTTTTGGACAGTCAATTGCGCTTATTGGCCTTTGAAAAATTATTTTTTGGCACGATTACCGCGTGTGCAGTGCATCTGCGTGAAATTTTAAGCCGCGCCTTAGCCCATGACGCCGTGCAACTGATCATTGCCCATAACCACCCCGACGCCCCAGCGCATCCCTCGGCTGCCGACCTTGACCTCACCGAACGCTTGGCGCAGTCCTGCCAATTGCTCGACATTCAGTTGGTTGATCATGTGATTGTGGGCACACAGGGCTGTGTCTCGCTGGCCGAACAAGGACTGATGCCCAAGCCTCATCCAAAATGAAAACCCCATCACACATGCGCATTTTGGTCGGAAAGAGTGGATCATCGGCAGCATAAAAACCGCTCATCTCTTGACTCAAAATGGCTCAGGTTTAAGTTAGGCAACAGCCGAGAGGCCGACAAAACACCCTGCCAAAAACAATAGAGTCAAACGCCATGCGTCCATCCAAAACAGCAGCGCAGTCCCCCATGCGTCGAGTGATGTTCCCCCTATGCTTTTGGGCACTAGGCGGATTAAGCAGCCTCACTGTACATGCAGCACCCACCCATCCCGTCAGCAATGCACTGACTCACATTCTCAGCAAAAGTCTACGCTGTGAAGGAAATGAGACCCAAACCAGCTTGGTTCAACAGCTGATTGACACTCATTTTGGTGAAGCAATTGATCGCAGCAGCCATCACGCACAGCCGCAAGATGAACGGCATGTTTATCGGCCACGTCAACCCATGCGGCTGTTTAATGCACCCGTTCAACAGGTGGTGCTGGCGCAACAAAGCCAACAACAACCCACCGAAGGTCTCTTTGTCTATTTAGACCTTCCCCCAGCACAACTGGTCAGTCAGTTTGAGCAACAGTCGGGGCAAGTGCTGACCTTTGATGACGGCAGCCAAAGCTATCAAGCGATTCATCAATCAGAGTCCGCCGAACGCTCGCAACTGAGTATTTTAAATGTGGCCGCCTCTGGCAGCGGCAGCTTGATGTATTGCTTACAACGCACACAGGCTAAAACCGAGCAACCCACCCCCGCCGACAGCAATCCGACTGAGCGCTACAGTGCATTAAACGTTCACCCGTAACGGCCACCGTCATGCCGTGGTGTACGTTGAAAAAACCTCCCACACCCCGCGCTGACCCGCACTCATGACCGGCGTTTGCCCCAACTTGAGCCACGGCATGTTCGGGCCATGAAAATCACTGGCACAGGACACCCGCAAGGCGTGTTGATCAACCAATCGGTCAATCATGCCGCGTGTGCCAATTGGCTCATGACGCGGCGGTAGCTCAAGCGCTTGTCCACCAAGCTGGGCAAACTCGGCCACCAAATGCCGAATATTGGTTGCTGACAGACCATAACGCGTTGGGTGCGCCAACACCGCCTGCCCACCACACGCCCGAATCACCGCAATGGCATCGGCCAAGGGCATCCATTGTAACGGCACATGCGCCGGTTTTCCTTCACCCAAATAGCGGTCAAACGCTTGTTGATGCTTATTAATCACCCCCCGTTGTACCAGCCATTCGGCCACATGAGCGCGGGTCACGCCTTCAGGCCGACCATCCGCCAAGGCCAACACCTCCGGCCACGGATCAACCTTGACGTATTTGGCTAAACGCTGACAAATGGCTTGGGCGCGCTCGGCACGCACCTGTTGTTGTTGCACCAATACGGCGTGCATGGGCGCAAGGTCTTGCAAGTCCAAGCCCACCACATGCAAGGACATGGGTTTGCTAGCGCGGGGTTTGACCCATTGGGTCGACAACTCAATGCCCGCAATCAACCGCAGCCCAATGGCCGCAGCCGCCTGTTGTGCTTCGGGCAGGCCATCAAGGCTGTCATGGTCGGTCAGTGCCAACCACTCGACCCCCGCGACCTGTGCCGCAGCGACCAATTCGGTGGGTGACAAAGCCCCATCAGAAAAACGGCTGTGCGTGTGTAAATCGACTGCGAGCATCACCTATACTTCGTGTTTTGCATCTGGGCTAAAAGATTAGCATGAAAGCGCTGTTGGACTTTGTCCCGTTGGTTTTGTTCTTCTATTTTGCCAAAGCAAACGGCATTTTTGTGGCCACGCAAGCGCTGCTGATTTCCTCGCTGGTGGTCTATGGCATCTTTTTTGTGCTGCAAAAAGGCCGCCTAGAAAAGTCGCAATGGATTACGTTTTTGCTGACGGTGGCCTTTGGCAGCATGACCCTGTTATTGCATGACGACACATGGCTACGCTGGAAGTCGCCTATTATTAACTGGATCTTTGGCACTGCCATGATCTTAAGCAATGTCTTGCGATTTGGTGGCGAACCGGCCAAACCCATTCCCCAACGCATGTTGCATCAAGTATTTGAGCTGTCTACCCGTGGCTGGAAACGCTTGAGTCTGGCATGGGCAGTGTATTTTTATGTGTTGGGTGGCGTGCATCTGCTGTTTGCTTTTGTATGGCCTGCACTGTGGATTGACTTTAAAGTGTTTGGCTCAATGGGCATTACACTGGCGTTTTTGGTCGTCAATCTGTTGGCACTCAAGCAGTATATGCGCCCGCAAGACTCGCTTAAACCATAAGCCTGATTGTACCCCCGACGCTGGCCGTCTACGTTTTGCCCTAACGCCCCTGCATACACAGGGGCTTGCTGATCGGTTGAGGAATTTACCATGCCGTTATTTACCGTCATTTGTCATGATGCCCCCAATACCCTCGCCCAACGGCTCGCGATACGCCCCCGTCATGTGGCGCGTTTAAATGCCCTGCACGACGCCGGACAAGTCATTTTGGCCGGTCCCTTTCCAACCGATCATAGCGATACACCGACCGGATTTACCGGTAGCCTGCTGGTCTTAGATTTTGCCGATCGTGCGGCGCTAGACGCGTGGCTGGCTGAAGAACCCTTTCTGCTTGAAGGCGTTTATAGCCACATTGACGTCAAGCCATTTCGCCAGACCTTGCCGTAAATGACGACCCTCGTGATATGGATTTACCGACTACTGTGGCTGTCGTGCTGCCTGCTGCCTGCGACATGGGCCAATGCCGTCACACCGGTTAACAACATGCCAATCAGCACCGACAGCAAAGCCAAAAAAACCGCGATGACACCGGCACAAGCAGCAGCACAAGCACAGGCGCACCTGCAAGCAGAGCTACAAAAACAAGCCATTCGGCTGGGGCAGCTTGAATCGGCCAACCGTGAAGCACTGACCCAAAACCAAACCTTACAGCTTGAAAACGACAATTTGGCGGTTCAGGTCAAAGTGTTGCAAGGTGAACGCAGCGCACAAATGTTTTTGTATGGCGCGGCCACCATTGCGGTGGGGGCAGTGTTGGGGTTTTTATGGGCGAGCGCCATGCAACGGCGGCATCGTCGGTGGTAAATAAACCCACACCACCGATGGGCCACATTGAAAACGCCGACCTTGATTGGATCACCGATGAACACGGCGAGCGCCCGATGTCGCGGCGGTTTGGTGATGTGTATTTCTCGCGGGAAGACGGCCTTGCCGAAACCCGCCATGTGTTTTTGCAAGGGAATCAACTCTCGGAGCGTTTAGCCGCATTAACGCCTTATCAGCCGTTTATCGTCGGTGAAACAGGCTTTGGCACTGGCCTCAACGTGTTGGCCTTATGGCAACTGTGGCGGCAGGTTCGGCCAGATAATCATAGCCGTCTACACGTCATCACCGTCGAGAAATTTCCGCTACGCGCCGACGACTTGGCACGCGCACTGCGCGCATGGCCAGAACTGGCCGACTTATCAGCCGCATTGCTGGCGCAATATCCACCGGCGTTGGCCGGTCCGCATCGGTTGATTTTCACCCAAGACCGTTTTTCAATCGACCTCTGGCTGGGCGATGCCGCCGACTGCCTACCCCGTATCTATAGTGAAAAACCCGTCGATGCGTGGTTTTTAGATGGCTTTGCACCCGCCTGCAATCCTGACATCTGGCACAGTCATATTCTGGCGCACATGGTGCGTTTGTCTGGCATAGGTACGACGTTTGCCTCGTTTAGTGTGGCAGGCTTGGTCAAACGTGGCCTGCGTGAACACGGCATGACTGTCACCCGCAGCAAAGGCTTTGGCAAAAAAGGTCAAATGATGCGTGCATGGTGGCCCAATCCACAGGACACGCCATCACCACTGTCGGCCTTAAGCGCACCTACACCGCTGTCGAGTTGGAAAACCCTAGCCCCTCAGCCGCAGCGTATCGGAGTGATTGGCGCAGGCATTGCCGGTTTATCGGTGGCACATGCGCTGGCGCAGCGCGGTTATTCGGTGCAGTTGTTCGACGCCGTTGCGCCCTTAGCGGGTGCATCTGGCAATCTGCGTGCCTTGCTCACGCCAAAGTTTGCAGCACTGTCACAGGTCAGCGAGCATTTACCCACCTTAGGGTGGCTGTCCACCTTGCGTTGGTGGGCGGTTTGGCAACATCACCATATGGTTCTCGAACCCACCGGCGCGCTCACGCTGGCAACAGCCAAGCTGCCACTGGCACGGCACAAACTAACCGACTATCCACAGGATGTCGCACAGCCACTGAGTGCCGAACACGCCAGCGCACAAGCCGGTGTGCCAATCACAACAGAAGCAGTCTCTATTGCCAAAGCAGCGCTCTTAAACCCTGCGGCTCTGCGTGATGTGGTGCTGTCCTCGCCACTCATTCACTACCAACACGCACAAATCACACAACTGCAACGGGATGATGCGACCGGTACATGGCGCTTGCTGAATGATCAACAGCACACCATTGATCACGCCGATCACGTCATTGTGACCTGCGCCAGACAGACCACCGCACTGTGTGCAGGTTTGCCCACGCTCAACTCCATTCGGGGTCAAGTGTCTTGGATGCCCAAACCCGCGCTCGTTCCTCAGCAACCACTCAACTACGGCGGCTATTGCGCATCTGTGGGTGACCAATTATTGCTGGGCGCATCGTTTGTACGGCAAGACACCCAAACGGACATTCGCCCCACCGAACACGCCCATCTACTTGAGCTGATCACCGACATTCTGCCCGACGTGGCCGCACAACTGCCCCCAATCGCCACATGGCAAGGTCGCGCCTCCATTCGCGCCCAAACCCGTGATTACTTACCTGTTGTTGGGGCTGTGCCGCAGATGCACGGCGTGTGGACGTTGTGTGGATTAGGCTCCAAAGGTTTTGCCTTTGCACCGTTGTGTGCCGAGCTATTGGCCGCTCAACTGCTGGGTGAATGCTGGCCGGTCTCTGGCCGTTTGGGGCAATCGCTCCGACCAGACCGTCCCTAAATTCACCTGATACAACACACTGGCAGCATCGTTATTGCAATTGGTACGAATGAGTACCATCGAAAATTCCATCCGTCACACACTGGCACACCCTGCGCAATCACGTTAGCGTCAACACATCACTCAACACACATCAAGGATGATGTTGATGCGCATTAGGCCGACCCGCAGCACACCCTGCCCCTTCCCGCTGCACTTTTTGCCCATGTTGGGGCAAGGGCCTGAAGACGTCGCCATCAACCTCAACGGCCACTTGATTGTCGGTTTAGCCGGTGGCTGGATCATGCAAATTGACCCGCACACCCAGCAACAGCAGTGCATTGCCAATACCGGTGGCCGTCCGCTGGGTATCGAATGCCTCCCCAACAACAACCTCATCGTCTGTGATGCCGAGCGCGGCTTGCTGCATATTGATGTGAGCAACGGCCATGTCACCGTCTTGGTCAGTCACTATCAAGGCCAACCGCTGCGCTTTTGCAACAACGCCAGCGTGGCGCGTGACGGCACCATTTATTTTAGCCAATCGACGACGCGTTATGGTTTAGCCGAGTTTCGGCGTGACTTGATTGACGACCGCCCGACCGGTCGGCTGTTTCGGCTACGCCCTCAGCACACAGCGCCAGAACTCCTGTGTGACGGACTAGCCTTTGCCAACGGCGTGGCTCTGTCAGCCGATGAGTCCTTTGTGGTGGTGGCCGAATCGGGCCGCAATCGACTTAAGCGCTACGACCTGCGGGGGGCGCAGCAAGGCCGATTGCAACCATTTGGCGCCGCCCTTGCCGGTATGCCCGACAACCTCAGCGTTGATGATGACGGACTGTTTTGGCTGGCCATTGCCTCGCCCACCGACACGCGTTTAGATCAGGTTCGGCAACTGCCGTTTGCCATTCGACATGGCTTGGGTAAGCTTCAACAATACCTCCCGATCCCCACCTTACGTCGGGTGCAGGTTCAAGCCTTTGATCAAGCCGGATATGTGGTGCATGACTGGTGCTGGCAACATCCGAAGTTTCATATGGTGACGGGCATTCGACGGGCGGGGCGTACCCTGTATTTAGCGAGCTTGGCCGAATCGTCGGTCATGGCGGTGGACGTCTCGGATATCTAGCGGGTTGCACTTGCGCTGGCCGTGGCTCAACCACACCCACCATCACGCCTGCATCTTCACGTTGCGGTAATCGCTTGACCCCATGCAGATACATCGCCGAAATACTGCCATCAAAATACAGTGCGTCAGCGCAATGCAATTGGTCTTTGAACAACTGTGCAAAATCGTAAAAGTTAATCGGTTGTTCACTGATCGCAAACACCACATGCTGGGCATCCACCCGTCCCACGCCATTTCGCACAGTCTTAGACACTGAGCCTGCCCGAAACGCTGGATGCAACTGGCCACCTTGTACCAACATCGGCCCTGACTGCGTCACCCATCGCCATGCCGTATGCGGTGACATAGACGAAACAAATTGCGCCGTTGCTTGAATCACTGCTTGCCCGCGCCGATCAATCGCAAATACCCCATTGGGTGCCAGAAAAAAATTACCCACACCACCAGACACATTCAAGGGAAAGCGCGTCACGCCTTCTGCCACATATGCCCCCACAGGCGCACGATTGGCGTGATACATGCCTGCATTCATGGCAAAACTCAAGGTTTTTCCTTGCTGGGCCATGTGGTCTGCCACGCGCTCAAATCGCCGATACAAGCCACCCTGATCATTCGCCCAAAATAGGCGCACATCATCCTGTGCCAAATTCACTCGTACCACCGTCACGGGTACACCGTTGGCCTGATACTGCTCAACGGTCATGGCGTGTACAGAGGCACACACCATGCCCTGCACGACAAAAATCATGCGAAAGAATCGCTGCATTCGTCTTTCGTCATCTGGCACGATGACACCCACCACTCTCGTCAACCCTATAGACCTGTCCCCACGCATGAACACTCAACCCTTTAAATATTTATGTCTCGCATGGCTACTGTCTTGCTCATCACTGTATGCGCAAACGTTTCAGATTACCCATGACTCAACATTGCCGTATGACGCCAAAATTGTCATGGATACCTGTGAATCAGACCACTGTGAAGGCGTTGCCCATATTGATTTGATTGCACCGCACCATCAGCAGGTGGTGCAATCGTTTATCAGCGAAGACTTATCGATGTTCTTGCAAGATGGCCAACCCACCCACAACATCGTGCAACTGTATGGCGAGCAAAGTCCATTGATCATGAATGATTTCAATTTTGATGGCAGCCTTGATCTGGCCATTCGTAACGGCAATAACAGCGGCTACGGCGGACCATCCTATGATGTTTATGTGTATCAACAACGCCAAAAACGCTTTGTGCCCAGCGCTGAGTTAAGTGATTTGGTACTCAACAACTTGGGCATGTTTCAGGTTGATCAACACCGTAAACGGCTGATCACCTTTAGCAAAAGTGGCTGTTGTTGGCATCTGCGCACTGAATACGCTGTTGCCCCACAACAAGGTCTGGTGGAAATGGCCGCGGTAGAAGAAGCCGTGACCACCGATGGGCAATTTGTCGAAGTCATCACGCGCACGCGCAAGGGCGGCTTGCACGGTCAGATGCGCAGCCATCGCAAACGCTACCCCATCAACACCTATTACCCCGCAAACTAAACCATCAGTGACTCATAGCCAGCCGTCGAGCGTGCCAAAAAATCCCTGTACCAACGGCTTGCTGAGTTTTTCGAGCAAGTCGATATGGGCAGCATCGGCATTTAACGCCGGAATATAACCATACTGCGCCCCACCGGCCTGCAAAAACGTCTCACGGTTTTCAACCGATAGTTCTTCAAGGGTTTCTAGGCAGTCGGCACTAAACGCAGGGCTGACTACTTGCACCGACTTTACGCCTGCCGCGCCCCACGCCTGCAAGGTGGCGTCGGTATAGGGTTTGACCCATTCTTGCTTGCCAAAACGCGACTGAAAACTAATTTTCCATTGATCATCACGCAAGCCCAACGCCTGCGCCAACTGTGCGGCAGTACAGTGGCAACGCTTGGCATAGGGGTCGCCTTTGTCTGCATAGGGCTGCGGAATACCATGAAACGACATGAGCAATTGATCAGGCACGCCATGCTCGGCCTGATAGCGCCGTACACTGTCGGCCAACGCCGCAATATAAGCCGGATGGGCAAAGTAATCTTTGAGCAAGGTCACGGACGGCAAATTCCGCTGGGTCTTCATCCATGCGCTCACCGCATCAAACACCGCCGCGTTAGACGTGGCCGAATACTGTGGAAACAGCGGCAACACCACAAAATGCTCAACGCCTTGGGCACGCAACGCATTCATCATGGCCGGAATCGACGGATTGCCGTAGCTCATGACTGGATGCACCGACACCCGACCCGCGCCAAATTGACCGGTCAGGCGTTGGGTCAACTGCTCGCATTGCTGTTTTAAAATCAACCGCATGGGCGAGTCGCCATCTTGCCAAATGGTCGAATAATTGTGTGCCACACGCTTTTTACGCAGTGGAATAACAAACACATTCAAGATGACCGCCCAAACCATCTGAGGGATTTCAATCACGCGGGGGTCAGACAAAAACTGGCGCAAATAACGCGAGACGGCATCAGGGGTGGGCGCATCTGGCGTACCCAAATTTGCCAATAACACCGCTACTTCAGGGGGTTGATGAGGACGCATAACAACTCCAACGGCAAAAAGCCCAGCACATGATCGCCGCCACGCTAACAGAAACCCACCGACAATGCGCGGGTGAAAGGCTCAACAAACACCAAACCACCCACGCGACGTCACCCTTCGCCCCGCCAGCAACATTAAGATGACGACATGCTTTTTGCAGGGATGCCTGAGTGCAATTGTTCGAGCCTGAGCAGCACTACTGCGCAAGGGCGAGTTTTGCACGAAAAGGGGCTTTTGCTTACTTTTGGCCTGTCAAAAGTAAGAAAACTTGCCACTCCATCTCAATAAAAAAGCCTCACAGCAATATGCACCATGAAGCTTTTTTATGAACTGCTTAGCATTGCGCCAGCAGGCAGGGGTTGTAACACGCAACAGACCAACGGACGAGACAGACTAAGCGCCTGACTGTAAGCGCTGCTTGGCTAAAATCCGTGACAAATGACGCTCACCAATAGCAGACAACTCCCACAGCACGCGCTGGCGGTCATCACGGCCTACCGGCACAATCCAGCCATTGTGTTTCAGCTGCATTTTAATGGCATGTAGGGCACGCACGTTAATTTGACTGCGTGCCACGGCATGCGCTCGTGGCATGACATCACGCACGTCAGGCAACGCACTACTGTTGAGGTAGTCATTAATGACCCGAGCAAAATTTTCTTCCGGCGCACCTGGGCTAAAACCCGGGCCTAACACCATTAAAATGTCGTTCCAACGCATATTGCGCTGGGGACGCAATTCACGGAAATTGCCGTCTTGATACGCATGTACTTTGTAGTCAAATGCAAATTCTTCATCACCCTGCACCTGTGGCAACTCTAAGCCGCCTTCGCTCACCGGTGCCGAAACGCGTGCCGACTCCATCGCAATCAGCTTTTGGCGCAGTTGTTCGTTTTCGTCTTGCAGTTGTTGAATTTGCAATTGGTTGGGTCTAATCCATCCTTGTGCAGGATAGCGGTTGACCAACTGTGGCATGGCATGCCGTAGCGCCATTTCAAGATCACGTGTGTCACGGAACGTCACGACCATTTCACGCTCGCGCTGCAATTGGCGCCGAAAATCTTGAAACTTTAAACGACCGTCTTGTGTGCTTTCTTGCAGCTCGGCAGCACGCCCTTCTGGAGATTCGTGCAGCAGCACCAAAATGGGTTTTTGCTTGGTGACGGCATAAATATATTCTAGATGCAAATAACTCACCCCCGATGCGGACAGTTCACCATAACGGCTGCCCAGCATGAGAATAAAATAATCACAGTCATCAATTTGCCGACGTGCAAATGCGGTCGTTAACGGGGTACGGTGCTCAAGACCCCACGAAAAATAACCTTGGCTAACTAATGTTTGAGCCAATACGGTACGCTCGGCCTGCATATCTGCGCCGGTGCTGCTTATAAACACATGGTAGCGTTTGTCAATCATGGCCCTGCTCTCCTGTGCATCGGGACATGAGTACCTGATGCCATCAACCCGTCATCCGTAGGGCTGTCGTTGCAGTGTACAAGCCGAACATCCATTGTCGCAACACCATCGATTCCCTGTTTGCAGCATTTGAGCGTCATGTCATTGCTCGTAAAATGAACGGACATTCCAGTAATGTAGCCACCACATGACGGGCGCTGCTGACATCGCCACTCACACAAATATCTAATGGTTTTGCATTGGGGCGACACGGACGATGAACCCGAGCCAAGCCATGCTGCGCTAAGACTCGGCCTGTTTGTTTTGCAACGGCAGCCCCTGAGTCAATCAGTGCAAATTGGTCGCCAAACACCCGCCGAATCGCCGGTCGCAAAAACGGATAATGTGTACAGCCCAGCACCAGTTGATCGACCCCTGCTGCAGCCAATGGTGATAAAATCTGTAACAATTCGGCATCACATTCGGGGCTGTTTTGTCGACCCTGTTCCACAAATGGCACGAGCTTGGGGCTGACTGCGGTCAAGACCTTTACTCCTGCGGGGGTCGCCACCTCTCGAATCACATCATTCAATAGTGTGCCACGCAACGTGCCTTGGGTCGCCAACACCCCAACCCTGTGAGTATGAGTAGCAGCAACAGCCGGTTTAACGGCTGGCACTAGCCCAATAATGGGAAAGCCAGCACCATAATGCTCACGCAGTGCCGTTAAACTAAATGCAGATGCGGTATTACAGGCCACTACCACAGCTTTACATCCTGACTCATACAGCCATGCAACAGCTTGTGCGGTGAGTTGCCGAATATCGTCATCCGTACGACAACCATACGGAACATGCGCGGTATCGGCAAAATAACAAATAGACTCGTCAGGCAAATGGGCTTGAATGTCGCGCACGACAGACAATCCGCCCATTCCCGAATCAAACACCCCAATCGGTGCATCACGACGGTCGTTCATGGTGCATTAACCCACGGCGTCCAACACAAACGTCTGGTCACCACTGCACACCCGTACCGCAGTGCCAGACGCTGTGTCTAGCCATTCGCCCATGGCCAATAAATGATAAAACGCATTGCGATGCACCAGCGCTTCAAGGTTACGTCGCACCTGAATATACGGCCTCACCTCACCCGCAAAAGCGCGCATAAACACGCCATGCTCGGCATCAAGGCGCAGGGTGTCACCGGTTTTGGTTTTGGCCTCTAACCACACCACGCCGTCATCATCGGTCACTTGGTCCAGTTGAATCACCAGCAACGGTACGTCTTCAACCGTAATGCCAATTTTTTCGACCGGTGTTTTTAAAAAATAGCGGTCGTCTTCGCGCCAAAGCACGGTAGCAAATAAGTCCACCAATGACTGACGAGTCATGCGAGTGCCTTCATGAAACCACTCCCCTTGCGCATCAATACGCAGGTCCATGTCGCCACAAAAGGGCGGATTCCATAACTCTAATGGGGGCGCTCGACGTGCCTTGGGGCTGGCTGCGTCGGCCAACAAACGCCCCAACCCTGTCGGGGTAGCCGTGATCAGCGGTTTTTCGTCTGGCGCTTGTGACATGGTGGCTGTCCTGTCTGACCGTAAAATTTAAAAAGTCTGCCAATTGGCGTAAATACGGCATTGATTCTATACTACGCCGCATTTCTGGCGTATCTGCGTATTGCAACGCCACGGCCGCACCTTGTCCATGACCTTCTGGACAGGTTGCCACCTTCCAGAATGAGGAGTCCTTTATGGAACACATCGAACGCGAAGCGATGGAATTTGACGTCGTCATCGTCGGCGGCGGCCCATCGGGTCTGGCTGCGGCGATTCGCCTGCGCCAACTGGCAATTGAAAACAACATGCCCGACCTATCGGTGTGCTTGGTTGAAAAAGGCTCCGAAGTCGGCGCACATATTCTGTCGGGTGCAGTGATCGAACCCCGCGCACTAGACGAGCTGTTCCCTGACTGGAAAGAGCAAGGTGCGCCCCTGACCGTACCGGCCACCGAAGACCGCATTTTTATGCTGACCTCGCCCACCAAAGCCGTGCAAGTACCCGACTTTCTCGTGCCAAAATCGATGCACAACGAAGGCAACTATGTTGTCTCGTTGGGCAACGTCGTGCGTTGGCTCAACACCAAAGCCGAAGAACTTGAAGTCACCGTGTTTGCCGGTTTTGCCGCAGACGACGTGCTGTACCACGAAGACGGTTCGGTTAAGGGCATTGTGACCGGCGACATGGGCGTGGCCAAAGATGGCAGCCAAAAACATAGCTTCACCGCAGGCTATGAACTACACGCCAAATACACCCTGTTTGCTGAAGGCTGCCGTGGTCACTTGGGCAAACGCCTGATGAGCCGCTTTGACCTGAACAAAGACGCCGACCCGCAACACTACGGTATTGGCATTAAAGAACTGTGGGAAATCGACCCTGCCAAACACCAAGCCGGTTTAGTGCTGCATGGTTCAGGCTGGCCGTTGACCGAAACCGGCTCAACCGGTGGCTGGTGGCTGTATCACGCCGAAAACGGCCAAGTCACCCTTGGAATGATTGTTGACCTATCCTACAAAAACCCGTTCATGTCGCCCTTTGACGAAATGCAACGTTGGAAACAACATCCGATCATCAAACAATATTTAGAAGGCGGTAAGCGCCTGTCTTATGGCGCACGGGCGGTCATTAAAGGCGGCTTAAACTCGCTGCCTAAACTGACCTTTGCCGGTGGTTGCTTGATCGGTGATGACGCAGGGTTTTTGAACTTTGCCAAAATCAAAGGCACCCACACCGCCATGAAGTCGGGCATGTTGTGTGCAGAAGCTGTGTTTGAAGCCCTCAAAGCCGGTCGTGCCAATGACGAAGTCACGGCATACACCGAAAAATTCCAAAACTCGTGGCTGCATGAAGAACTGCATAAGTCACGCAATTTTGGCTCAGCCATGCACCGCATGGGTACACTGATGGGCGGCGGCTTTAACTGGTTTGACCAAAATGTGTTGGGCGGCAAAATGCCACTCACCATTCATGACACCACACCAGACCACAAGTGCTTAGATTTAGCCTCGCTGTCGTTTAAGCCTGACTATCCAAAACCCGATGGCAAAATCAGCTTCGACAAACTGTCCTCGGTGTTTGTGTCCAACACCAACCATGCCGAAGACCAGCCAATCCATTTGAAGCTGCGCGACTCGTCCGTCCCTATCGCCAAAAACTTACCGCTGTATGGCGAGCCTGCCCGCCTGTACTGCCCCGCCGGTGTCTATGAAGTGGTCTCGGACGCCGAAGGCGCACGCTTCCAAATCAACTCGCAAAACTGCGTCCATTGCAAAACGTGTGACATCAAAGACCCTGCGCAGAACATCACATGGGTGACGCCAGAAGGCGGCGGTGGTCCAAACTATCCAAACATGTGATTGGCGTTACACCCCATCACCACACCACAAGGCAGCCTCGGCTGCCTTGTTGTTTTTCAAGACATCACACCAACCCCGCCGTGCTTATGTCGTTTTTTTTTGAATCAAAAACACATACACCACTTGGCCGCCCTCATGCTGCTCACGCTGTGCCAACAACGTATGCCCCAAGTGCAAACAAAATTTTGGAATATCCCGCGTGGTGGATGGATCGGTCGCCCGTACCTCAATCTGTTGACCCGCCACCGCACGCCGTACCGCCTGATGCACCATCATCAATGGCTCTGGACATGTTAAACCCGTGGTATCCACCGCTACCCAGACCTGCTCATCGGCCATGACACGCCCCTTTGTATGCCTCAACAATCAGCGCACATCATAGACAATTGCACGCATTGCCCCAACCCTTCGGCGTGATCAGCGGTGTGATCCGGTCATGCAGTTGACGTCGTGCTGCGTTATGATCAAGAGATACGATGCAGGGGACGCCCTGCTCATCAACGAGAGTGAGTCAGATGAAAGAGGAAGCCGGTCCGTCTTGGTCAATGCGCGGTTTGCGTAAATGGTTGGCCAATGCCCCCGAAACCCGCGATGAACTGTTAAGACTGGTGCAAGATTCACGGCGCTTTTTAGAGCCGGATACCGTTGACATGTTAGAAGGCGTGCTGAGTATGCCCGCCATTCAAGTGCGTGAAATCATGACCCCACGCCCTGCTATTGTGGGGCTGCATGACGACGACGAACTACTGGAAATTATGCCGGTTTTGATTGAGTCGGCACACTCGCGCTTTCCGGTGTTTTCCAGCGTGGACCGCGAAAACGTCGTGGGCGTGCTGCTGGCCAAAGACCTGCTGCAATTTTTATACTCGCGTGAAGAACACTTTGACCTCAAAGCACGGATGCGGCAGGCAGTTTTTGTGCCCGAAACCGCCCGTACCGACCAACTGTTGGCCTTATTGCGCAACAGCCAAAGCCACTTGGCGGTGGTGGTCGACGAATACGGCTACACCGCAGGTCTGATTACGCTTGAAGACCTGCTCGAAGAAATTGTTGGCGAAATTGAAGACGAGCATGACGAAGGGGTCACCCTTGCCGACTACCTCCAACCGGACCCATCGGCACAAGGGGCATGGCTGGTTCAAGCCCATACACCGATTGACTGGTTTAATGAACACTTTGATACCGCCTATATTGGTGATGGCGTCGAAACCATGGGTGGCTTGCTATTGCAAGTGCTGGGGCGAGTCAACAACTTAGTGGGACAATCGGTCGATCTACACCCTTGGACATTTACTGTGGTCGAAGCCGACGCACGCAGTATGCAAGTGCTACAGGCCACTCGTACATGAACGCTCAACACCTCGTTCGCCGTCTGGGCGAGCTTAGCAACTTAACCCAACGCCCAATCTGGATCACCCTCCTGCTGGCATTGTGTGCAGGGGCGACCTTGCCCTTGGCGTTTGCCCCCTATGACTGGTGGCCGATGGCGTTTTTCTCACCGGCCATGCTGTATCTGCTGCTCCATAAACGTAGTACCCGCCAAGCCTTTTGGATCGGTGAAGCCTACGGAACTGGGTTGTGGTGTGTGGGCGCATTTTGGCTGTATACCTCAATCCATCGTTATGGCGACACCTCTGCACCGGTGGCGTTGCTGATGATTGGCGGCATGGGCTTGCTCATGGGCCTGTTTAACGGCATTCAAGCTGCGCTCTATCGACGCTTTGTCACCGAAAGCCCCCTCACCTTTGCCCCGCTGTGGGTGCTGGCTGAATGGAGCAAAACATGGGTGTTCACCGGTTTTCCGTGGCTGTTTGTGGGTTACGGCCTAACTGAACGCCAGCTTGATGGCTATGCGCCTATTGCGGGCGTGTTTGCCGTTTCATTTGTGGTGGTTTTAATCGGTTGCGCGTTGATAGACGTTTTGCGGGGTCGGCGTTATTGGTTACTGCCGCCGCTGGTGCTGGTCTTGGCCGGTGTCGGACTCAATCAAGTCGTGTGGACAACCCGTACACCCGAGGCTCCTCTGACCGTATCTTTGGTGCAAGGAAACATTCCGCAAGACCTAAAATGGCTGACCGAATACCGCCAAAAAACCTTAGACATCTATAACGACCTGTCTGCCACTGAATGGGGGCGTGACGTGGTGGTTTGGCCTGAATCCTCCATTCCCATGTTTCAAACCGAAGCCAAAGACTCGATTGTCAAAACTGCCTATACCGCCGACACCCGAGGCTCTGCATGGGTCACGGGAATTCCGTGGCAAGCGCTTGATGAATACCACCCCGAAACAAACGACTACCCACCGTTTTACAACAGCATCATTGCCTTGGGTCATGACAGTCATGGGCTGTATAAAAAACAACGACTGGTGCCCTATGGCGAATATATTCCGCTTGAAGGATCACTGAAATGGATGCTGCCTAAACTACGCCAAAACATGGAAATCAGCAGTTTTAGCGCAGGCACACCGCATCAATCGCCCTTAAACATTAAAGGCCATGCCCTCGCAGCCGCCATCTGCTACGAAGTGGCCTACCCCAACCTCACCCGCTTAAATGCACGGGGCAGTGACTTTTTGGTGACCCTGTCCAATGACGCATGGTTTGGCACATCAGACGGCCCGTTGCAACATTTGCAAATGGTGCAAATGCGCGCCAAAGAAAATGGCCGCTGGTTTATTCGGGCAACCAATACCGGTGTGAGTGCGTTTATTGATGAGCGCGGCCAGATTGTCAAACGCAGCGCACAATTTGAAAAAATGGTGCTACGCGGCGACTTACCGGCCATGCAGGGCATGACCCCATATACACGGGTGGGCGACTGGCCGATTCTCATTCTCAGTGCATTACTATTGCTGTTGGGGTTTGTTCTACGGCGCAGCACCCTGCCCGTTGCTGACATTTCGGCACGACAGCGTTATGGCTAAGCCACATCGGACGGACGAGCGCACGGCTGGTTTTCTGCTAGAATGCGCGCCAATTGATGCCGATGGTTTGTGCTGTCGGTTTTTTGAGATTTTTTTCGGAGAGCGATCATGTCGCACGATGATCACGCAGTAGAAAACAACCCCCGCAAAGAGACGCTATTCGCTGGAGTCTGCTTACTGATGCTGACGGGCATCGTGAGCTTAATCGCCTTTGGAGGCTTGGCTCGACCTGTCGCCCCCAAAGACCCAATGGCCATTTTAAAAACCGTGCCTGTCGGCAGTGCGCCCACGGCTGAGCCTGCCGCCGTCACAAGCCCAGCAGCACAACCTGCGGCTGTCGCAACACCCACACCCGCTGCCGCACCCACAATGGATGCACCCGCAGCAACCGGCACAACACCAACCGCTGATGCACCTGACAGCAAAACAGCAGCAGACCAACCCGCCGTAGAACAACCAGCCGACGCTAAAGAACAAGCTTAAACGCCCACGACATCTGCTGTGTCATCACACGCCCAAGCATAGACTTGGGCGTTTTTGTATCGATCACGCCGTGTGTATACACGCCAGCAATGCCGCCTCTCG
>JBEANQ010000016.1:0-23486 GCA_041165345.1 Pseudomonadota bacterium | reverse complement strand
GGTCTTGCAAAACCGTATCACCCCATTTTTAAACAGTACTGATATCACTGTGTTATATCAGGCACGTAAAGCGCAAAGTTGGTATGACTATGCGAAGCATCAAACGTTTGAGGGTGGCCTGACTACAGCACATCAAGAAGGGTTAGTTGAGGCTGACCGTATTGTGTCTGCTTTAGAGCAAAATGAACCTCAAACCATGACGACTCGAGTGATTGAGTCTTCTGGTGTGATGCGTCGTGATTTATGGGCAACGGTTGAGCTGCTCAAAAAACATCCTGCATTTGCCAGTGTGGCTCCTCAAGTAGCCGAAGCTGAAGTGAAATTAGTCTGGGCTGCTGCTGAATATTGTGAAATGGGTTGGCATCATGCTCGCGAACATTTCTCAGCAGCAGAACAGTTGTTAATGTCGGCGCGCGCGACGGCCAATTTATCTCCTAATGCACCTGTCTGGCCAACAGCAATCAGCTACCCCTCGTTTGAACAGCTCAATGGCAACCGAGCAGGGTGTCATGGTGTGATTGGCCCATGGCCATTGCCAGTGCCTGATTTTATTCAGGCAGTTGTGCCTGTCGAGCCTGTGCCTGAGGTGATACCACCTGTGGTCGTGGTTGAACCTGTTGTGGTACCTAAAGATCCTGATGCATTGGTGACGGCACCCAACAACGTTCACTTTGCGCTCAATCGTAGTGATTTGTCGCCAGAGTCTCGTCAGTTGCTCAATCAAGTGGCTGGCATCTTGGCGCAATATCCTGATGCCAATGTCACGTTATATGGACACACTGACCCACGGGCAAGCGTGGCATATAACAATGCGTTGTCTGCACGACGGGCACATTCGGTTGAAAAGTATTTGGTTGCGCATGGCGTTGCGGCGAGCCGAATTGCAATTGAAGCCAAAGGTAAGCAGGATATTTTGTCTGATGCTGATCAGATTCGAGGGTTCGCTTTGAGCCGTCGTGTCGAAATTGTCTATATCAATGCGGGTCACGAAGTGGTGCCACAGGCACAAGCGGTAGATTTACAGCTTGAACGCTAAGAGAATAAATCTGCTGTGTACTCAAAAAAACCGATGCTAAAAGCATCGGTTTTTTGATGGCGATGACTTAGTCTGGCCGTGGCACGTCTAAAGATTGCCCCGTGATACCTTTGCTGTCTGCACTCATTAGATACAAATACAACGGCATGATGGCATCGGGCGTGGGCAGATTAAAGGGGTTTTCGCCAGGGTAGGCTTGTGTCCGCATGTTGGTACGGGTGGGGCCGGGGTTGATACAGTTAAAGCGAATAGACGAGACGTTGGCGAGTTCGTCCGAAAAAATCTTGGACATGCTCTCAAGGCCGCTTTTGGCGATGGCATATGCGCCCCAAAAGGCCCGTGCTTGGCGACCAACGCTGCTGCTGGTAAACACCACCGACGCATCTGCTGAGCGCCGCAACAACGGCAGCAAGGCTTGTGTCAGTTGAAAAGGTGCCCGTAGATTGACCTTCATCACATCATCAAAGGTGTCGGGGTCATACATTTGCAGCGGGGTGAGCGGGCCCAAAATGGCGGCGTTATGTAAAATGCCATCAAGCTGACCAATTTGAGCGTCAATCATTTCGGCCAGTTGGGTGTAGTCACTCAGCGCCGCGCTCGACAGGTTTAAGGGCAGCAGGGCAGGCTGTGCGCCACCGGCTTGCTCAATCTCGTCATACACGGCTTCAAGTTTAGACAGCGTGCGTCCCAACAGCAGCACCGTCGCCCCATGACGGGCAAAGCTCAGTGCGGCTGCCCGCCCAATGCCATCGCCCGCGCCAGTCACTAAAATCACCCGACCACGTAACAGGTCTGTTGCGGGTTGGTAGTGTTGAATATCAAGCATGATCCAAACATCCTAAAACAAACATGTCGGAGTGCAGCAGCGGCAGCAGCGCGTCTGCGTGTGGAATAATAGCGTCGGCTTGCCATGCGTCAAGGTCGTGCGCATGTGCTGGCGGTAAATAGCCATATGCGGCCAGCACGGTGGGCATATGAGCATGACGACCTGCGTCAATGTCACGTGGGTGGTCACCTACATAGAGAATATGCGCTGGGTCTAGCGCCAAGTGTTGGGCGGCCAAATACATCGGCTCAGGATGCGGTTTGGGCTGAGCCACATCATCAGGGCAGACCAACACCACGCAACGCTGATCTAGCGCTAATGCGACCAGCAGGGCTTCACTGAGCGCCCGTGGTTTGTTGGTCACAATGCCCCACGGAATACGCCGTGTTTCGAGGTGTGTTAAGACCGCATCCATGCCCTCAAACAAGCAGGTATCAACAGCAATATGCTGACCATAATGCTGTAAAAAACGATCCCGATACGTGAGGAGTGCTGGGCTGTCCGTTGTGAGCTCTGGATGAATGAGTCGCACCATGGCGCGCGCGCCTTCGGACACTTGCACGCGAATGTCGGCATCAGTGGGCGCAGCAATGCCATCTTCGGCACACAACAACCGAATAATCCGAATAAAGTCGGGGGCGGTGTCGATGAGGGTGCCGTCCAAGTCAAACAACACGGCGTCAATCCGGCGTGGGGTCATTCGGCAGGACTCCGTGTGTGCATCATGTAATTTACGTCGACATTCGGTGCCAGCCAATAGCGTTGAGTCAGTGGGTTAAAGTGCAGCCCTGTCGCGTCTTTTAGCGCGAGGCCAGCCCCACGGATATACGCTGCTAGCTCAGATGGTCGAATAAATTTTTGGTAGTCATGTGTGCCGCGTGGCAGCATCCGCAAAATGTATTCAGCCCCCAAAATGGCAAAAAGGTATGATTTGGGGTTACGGTTAATGGTCGAAAAAAACACATGGCCATTCGGTTTGACCAAGGTCATACACGCCCGCACGATGGACGCAGGATCGGGTACATGCTCCAGCATTTCCATGCAGGTGACCACATCAAAGTGGTGTGGCATTTGTTGAGCCAGTTCTTCGACCGGAATTTGACGATATTCAATGCTGTCGACCCCCTGTTTTTCGGCATGTAAGCGTCCAACGGCCAGAGGGGCTTCACCCATATCAATACCCAGCACTTGGGCGCCCCGACGTGCCATAGACTCGGCCAAAATGCCCCCACCACAGCCCACATCTAACACCCGTTGTCCTGTCAATCCACCGACCTTGTCGCTGATCCAATTGAGGCGTAAAGGGTTAATTTGGTGGAGCGGTCTAAATTCAGATTCGGTGTCCCACCATTTGTCTGCAAGTGCTTCGAACTTAGCAATTTCTTGTGCATCGACATTGCGCGTTGGTGTCGCATCGCTCATGGATGCTGGGGATTGGGCAGACATGCCGGACTCCTTGAAAACCAAAGGTGGACGGTCGTTTAGACCGTTGAACGTTCACGCAGTTTAATGCAAAAACCACAAGCGCTGACCGTACAGTAAAAAACTTCACACAGGCTCCATGACTGATCATGGGGATATCGCTTATGCTCTGAGCTGGAAAACATCATTGATCTCAGGATGAACCTTACGATGAAACGCCTTGCTCTGTCCGCTGTTGCCCTGTCGATATTTGGTTTGTCTACCGCAAGTCATGCGGCAGAACCGTATGTGGCCAACAAGGACTATACTGTTCTCAGCACCGCCGGCACTGTTGAAAAAGCAGGCATGATCGAAGTGCGTGAGTTTTTTTGGTATGGCTGCCCGCATTGCTTTCGGTTAGAGCCTTATGTCGCCAATTGGCTCAAAACTAAACCTGCAGATATTAATTTTATTCGCACTCCTGCGGCTCTAAACCCTGTGTGGGAGCAAAACGCCCGTGGCTTCTATGCGGTTGACATGATGGGGCTGACGGCCAAAGCACACGGTCCATTGTTTGAAGCCATTCACGTCAAAGGCTTGCGTCCGTTTGATCAAGTGGCATTAGCGACCTTTTATAAAACCCAAGGGGTTGATACAGCGCGCTTTAATGGCTTGTACAACTCATTTGCAGTAACTGGAAAAGTCGCACAATCAAAAGCCTTGGCCATGAAGTATCGCCTTGAAGGTGTACCCGCGTTGGTGGTTAATGCCAAATATGTGGTTAAGGGTGAAGATGGTCATGCTTTGGACGTGGTCAATTATTTGATCGCTAAAGAGCGTGCTACTTTGCCTAAAGCCAAATAAAACGCTGTATTGCGTGCTCAAAAAACCCGCATCAAGCGGGTTTTTTTGAGTCAAGCATCGTTAAACCATGGGTTGGCTTTGCCAGTTTGAAATACCCCGAAACAGTAACTGTGCTTGGCGTGTGGTGCGTTGTATCAATTGTTGTTGCTGCTTAGCCAGCGGCTGGCTGTCGTGATGATCGGGCAAATTGAGCCACGTGATCGCCCATGACAACGCCAAATTAATTAAAATTTCGGCCATGATTTGTAAATCATCCAGCGCCAATTGTTGAAACGACGCCAGCTTGTGCATGTCTTGCGCCAGATCGTCCATAAAAAATCGAACCTCACGGCCAATCGCGTCACGCACAGCCGTCGAGCCACCCCACCGCTCGCCAATCAAAAATTTCCAATGCAGTGGAAACTCATCAACGGTGACAAAAAAGCGCTGAATGCTGACTTCTGTTTTTGACGGTGCATCAAGGGTGTAGCCATCACGCAAGCTGCGTAATAAATGGTGCAGACTAATCGACACTTGATCGACCAAGTCACTGCCCAACTCTTCCATGTCTTGAAAGTGTCGATAAAACGCCGTTGGCACCAATCCGGCCTCGCGTGCAACCTCTCGCAAGCTGATGGTGCTAAACGAACGACCCGTGGTGCTGAGCGTCAAAGCAGCATCGAGCAGGGCTTGTCTGCTTTGTAGCTTGCGTTCATCGCGTAAAGACATGCATTCGACCCAAAAATAAGAAGCAAAACACCAGAGGTGTTAAGTTTAGCAAAGCGAGATACACGACAGTCAAAAAAATTCAGTGTACAAGTGTTGACTAAAATAAAAGACCGGTTATATTAGTGTACATGTGTTCACAATAATGACAGGCGTTCACTGAAGTGAATCCGTCGCAACCGTTCAAGAGGGTGTCATCATGGTACAAACTGGCTATCGTCCTGAGTGGGTTCGCGAAGATTTCGTTGATTTTGTGTTGGCGTCAGTCAACCCCATGTGGACATGGAAACGTGTCATGGCACGCATTGATGCCATTGAGCAAATTGCAGACGGCATGGTTAAAGTCACCTTGTCGACCACCAAAAAATTTAATGCGTATCAAGCCGGTCAGTTTGTCATGGTGACCGTGCGCATCAATGGCGTACAACAGCAACGTGCTTACAGCTTGGTTAGTTCACCCAAAGATGGCAAGTTGGTACTGGGCATCAAAAAACAAGGCCGTGTGTCCAACTATTTGGGTAACGACGCTCAAGTAGGCGACGTGATCGAAATTACCCAAGCCTCTGGTGAGTTTGTGCTTAACACTACACCTGCACCGTTGTTGTTTGTGTCGGCAGGTAGTGGCATCACCCCCATCGTGCCTATGGTTGCACAAGCGCTGAGCCGTTCAGCCGAGCCTGTTACGCTGATTTACTACTCGCGTGATCCCGCATTTCGCAAAGAGTTAGAAGCGCTGGCCTCACGTTACGCTCATTTTGACTTGCACATTATTGTGGACAGCGCCGAAAAACCGGCCTTCTTTGATACCGACACCTTAGATCGTCTGTGTCCAGATGCACACCAACGCGAGACCTATGTCTGCGCTGCGCCTGCATTAATGCGTGTGACCCGCGAGATCTGGGCGGCTCGTGGTTGGTCAGATCGTTTGAAACAAGAAAGCTTTTTGCCGGTCACCATCGACGAAAACGCTGAGTCCATGTCGGTCAACTTCCGCCGCAGTCAGCGCGAGTTTGAAGCCAAGGGCAATTTGCTGGCTAGCGCAGAGTCTGTCGGCTTAAAGCCGTCCTACGGCTGCCGCATGGGGATTTGCAACACCTGTGTTTGCACCAAAGTATCCGGTGCCGTACGTAACCAAATTACCGGTGAGATCAATGATCAAACCAACGTCCAAATCAAGCTCTGTATCAACGAGGCCATTAGCCCCGTTGTGATCGACCTCTAAGCTTCTTTTTCCCGAACGACCCTACGAATCGAGGAACACATGATGAATATGCAACTTGCTGAACGTGCCATTCAACGTAAAAGCCGTGTATTGAGCGCAGAAGAAATTCAAGAATTTGGCCGCCGTTTGGATGCAATCCGTGACGACGTACATGCCACTTTGGGGCAAAAAGATGCCGAGTACGTGTACAAAGTCCGTGATTTTGTGCGTTACACCGAGATCGCTAGCCGCGCCATGCTGATGTTTGGCGGTTGGATTCCACCGATTTGGTTGCTCGGCACAGGCATGTTGGGGGTCTCAAAAATTGTTGAGAACATGGAGTTGGGTCATAACGTCATGCATGGTCAGTTTGATTGGCTCAATGACACCAGCTTAAATGGCGCAAAATACGACTGGGACAACACCTGTGCTGGTGATGACTGGCGTCATTCCCACAACTTTATGCACCACACCTATACCAATATCGTCGGCAAAGACCGTGATGTCGGCTATGGTTTGCTGCGGATGACCGAAGAGCAACCATGGAACTTTGGCAATTTGTTCAACCTGCCAAAAACTGTGATCTTGGGTCTAGGCTTTCAATGGTTTGTGGGCGTGCATGATTTGGCCATTGCTGATGCGGTGTATGCCGACAAGCCTTGGTCTGAAGTGGTGCAAAACTCCAAGCCATTTTTGCGTAAAGCCGCTCGCCAAGTCGCTAAAGACTATGTGTTCTTTCCTGTGATTGCAGGTCCAAACGCATTGCCTGTACTGGCCGGTAACGCCACCGCCAACTTGATTCGTAACGTGTGGTCGTTTGCCATTATCTTCTGTGGTCACTTCACTGCAGATGCCGAGATGTTTGAAGACAATCTCGACAAAGAAACCAAAGGCGAGTGGTATCTGCGTCAGATCAAAGGGTCAAGCAACTTGACTGGCGGCCCGATCTTGCACTTTATGAGCGGTAATTTGTCGCATCAAATTGAGCATCACTTGTTCCCAGACACCCCTGCAAACCGTTACATCGAAATGTCTGCCAAAGTACAAGCGTTGTGTGCTGAATACGGCCAACATTACAACTCTGGCTCGTTTGCAAAACAATTTACTGAGGTGATCGAGCGCATTGCGATTCACTCCGTGCCTAACCCCGTGATTCGTCAAGGTCGTCAATTGAAAGCCCGCTTACAAGGTGCATTCTCTCGTTTGACTGCTAAAGCCTAAGCGATGTGAGAAACACAAAAACCGGCCGATATGGCCGGTTTTTTGTGGTCAGCCCATGGTGTATTGATGTCTATGCCATGCACAAAAAACCCCCGCTCATGTGGCGGGGGTTGTTGTTATGTGCTGTCTTGCCAGCGATTTAGCGGCCGTTGTACTGCACACCAAAATTAAACTCATGACTCGCACCAATTGCGATGCTCGGCACTTGTCCTGTCACGCTACCGGTTGAACCCGTTGCGGGGGCGCTGGTGCTGGTACAGTTGGCACAACTGGGCGCAACACTCATGACCGTTGCCGCAGGTGTGGCGTCACGGAAATTAAACGCACCAATTGCCACGGTGCCTTCGTTGCGAACAGTGAGGCGATACAACACACATTGGCCTGTGCCGTTACTGTTGTTTTGGATCGGCAAGGTGGCGCTGGTATAGCTGCCATCGGCGACGCCATTACAGTCGGTATCCAACGCTTGCAATTTGGTTAGACGGATCAACGTTTGACTGACCATGGTCACATCATTCACTTGACCGAGTACAGTGCCTGTCGTGTTGAGCAATTGAATGACTGTTTTGTTTTCTGTCCCAGTCAATGTGCCTGTGGCCTGTACTTTGGCAAAAATGCGAATGCTTTCACCGGCATCAAGGCCATTGCTGCCGTGACTAGAAAAACTGTCTAGGTCAGTGATGATCGGATCCGTTGCATCAAATACGCCATTGTCGTTGGCATCGTAATACAAGGTGGTACTAAAACCATCGCGATCATTGCTCACCACAAAAGGCTGGGTGTCATTAATGATGGTGCTACCCTGATTGATGAGGGTATGGGTATAAATAATCGTGCCGTTGGGGTCGATTTGCCCGCGTAAGTCGGGCGTAAACAACAACTGTGCAGGTGCAGTATTGGTAATGGTCAACGCAACTTTAACAATGTCGGCACCGCTATTGGTGGGCGTGCCTGTCCCGTCTGATACATAGGTTGGGCTATACGCTCTAAAATACAGCGGGGTAGCAGTCACAGCAGGTGTACCCGCTGCGACATTGACCACCGCACAGATATATTGATCAGGCGTTGCCGAATCGATTGAACTCAAGACATCGGTCGCGCCAATCGAGTTGCCCACTGCGGGTGAGCAAGTATTGCTTGCTCCAGCTCTCGCAAACGTTACCGAAACGCCTGCTGGTAGGTTTAAATTGTTGAAGTTGAGGCCAGTATTGGCGCTTAAGTTATACGACGTTGGCGCGCCAATGCTGACCACTCTAATCGGATAGACCACTGTACCCCCAGCGGCCACACTGAGGGTCAGAAACGGACTGCCTGCGTTGTCAATATTCCCGTTGCCGACACCTGCTTGGCTACGACCGCCAAGTCTGACAATCAGGTCGACCAGATTGGAGTTCAGTTCATTGGTGCGGTCTTCGACCGTATCGACGGCCGCAGCACTAGCGATGGATTGCGCTTGCGGAAAAATCGAATAATTTTGTGCCGGTTGATCGGTTTGTGTGGTGGCAAAACGCACTTTAACCACAATCGGGAACGATGCCCCCGCCGCCAATGGACCGGTGTCCGGAATACCATCGCCATTGCTGTCTAAAATTGGCGTTGCGCCATCATCACGGAAAAACTCGACCACACTGCCTGCCGGTAAGTTGCTGCCGGTCGGGGTCAGGTTAAACGTGTCGGTGGTGTTGCCGGTGTTCCAGACGTAGTTATTATAGGTGGCCACACCGCCTTGCACCACTTGGGGGATCGAGGCGATATTGTCGGCAGCCAGTTGGCTAGCGCTCCCTGCAATCGCATTAATGACCACGCCATAGACAGCCGGTACACGAATCACAGCTTTATTGGAGGTGGTGCTGATGTTGTTGGCAGTGCCTGTGTTGTTGTCTGGATCGTAGACCACACCAACGGTGTTGGGAATATCGAGCGCTGTGCTGCTGTTGACGGCCACTTGAAAGGTGATGTAGCCACTGCTGTTGGCCGGTACACTGCTGATATCTGCAGTCACCAAGCGTCCAATACTGTCATATTGGTAGTTGATGCCGCTGGCATCACCGGCGGCTGCATCGGTGATGGTGCCACCTGACCACAGGGCTGTCCCTGTTTGATACAGCAGCTTATTGGCCGACAGGTCGTCGGTCAGGGTGACCACTCCGCTGGCCGTGCTGCTGGTGTTTTGATAGTCCAAGCGTACGGTGACCACTGTCCCCGTTGGTGCTTCAGTGACCGAGAATGATTTGCGTACCACGACAACGGCATTACCCGAGACGATGACGCTGTCATTATTGGTCAGTGTTGCTAGGCTAGCGTTACCAGATGATTTTGCAGACAACACCAGACTGTTGTTATAAGTTGCAGCCGTTGTTCCAACAGGGATCGTCGCACCAACCAATAGGCCGACAGTCTCACCAGCATCGAGCGGCAAGGCGGCCAATTGTCCTGTGGTGAGTGCAGCACCGTCCGGCTGACCATCACGATTACGGTCGTAATAGATTGCAGCATCGCTGTAGGTAATGCCACCAGCAGGGTCCGTGAGTGTCAGTTGGTAGCTGTCAGCGATGTTGCCGGTATTGCGTAGTTCATGCGAGAACAACACCTGCTGACCCACCACCGCTTGTGTGCTGCGGTCAGCATCTAAACGAAACGCTTGAACGGGCAAAATGGTGGTTTCGACCAAGTTGGATCGACTGGTCAGCTTTACCGTCGAGCCTTCTTCAATGTATTCACCCAAAGCCATATTGCTAATAACTGAGCCGGCCAATGGCAAGCTAGCGCCGGTTAGAGCAGTGTTGACAGGCGCAGCATGTGCATGCGATGTCATAAACGCCGAGACGGCAAGCGCCAGCGGATGTAGCCAGCGGCCAGTCGTCGACAGGTTGTGGCGGTTAAACGATCTCATCTGGGCATTCCTTTTTCGGCGTACCACGACACTCGACACGATGGGGTTACGGTTGAACACGGACTTTAAACTGCAGTGTGGCAGATGCCCCTGAGGTCAGTGTTCCGACGTTTGCTTTTAATGGTCCAATGGCACCATCGGCGGCGGCACTGCTGCTATCCATACTGCCTTGTGTAACGGATGGGGCTGTAGGCACACTCAATTTGGTAAACGCTGGCACAGTATCGGCAATCACCACATTATTGACAGGCTCACTGCCTTCGTTGACGGCTGTAATGTGATAAAACACACATTGATTCGGCTTAATTTGAATAGGGTTAAGGACATACCCCCCTTCTGGTCCACCAACACAGTCGGCATCAAGTGCTTGTTCTTTCTTCAGTCGTAGTTGGTTTGACCCAATGGTGGTCAAGTCGGTATTGCTTAGTGACGCGAGTGCTTGGCCATTTAAGAGCGTTGGCGCTGTGATGGTTAACACAAATGTGCCGCTTAATCCTTCACTAAGCGCTGTATTGGCTTCAACTTTGACCAACAATCGAATCGATTCACCAGCAGATAGCCCTATTGCCCCGCCAGCTGAAGGCGTATTTCCAAGGGCAGCGATGTCAGACATTTGGGGATCAGCAGCATCTAACGTACCGTTATTATTGGCATCGTAATACAGTGTGCCGACCAAACCATTGGCATGGCTGTTGTCTAGTGATGCAATTAATTGGCCGACACTGGCTCCTTCGGTCAATGTGCCCATGTTGGTCAGAACGTGGCTATACACCACTGTTCCACCTACACCCACTTGACCTTGGTTGTCTGGTGTCAGTGTCAATTGACGTATGGCTGTGATGGTCACTTGATCTTTTACCAAATCGCTTTGCCCATTGACTGGTGAGCGTATGGCAAACCATAGCGGTGTGGTCATCGGTGTCAGCCCTGCTGGTGGGGTGACCACTGCACAGTAGTTGACAGTGCCATTGGGAGCGACATTGCCACTGTTGGTAATTTCGGCACCTAGCGCGGAACAGTCGGCTTGGCTTGCAGCAAAAAAGTGTACTTGCCATCCACTGGGTAAGTCATTGCTATTATTGCTTGAATCGAGTGTCCCATCGTCATCTACAAAGAGATTGTAGTTGTTGGTTTGCGTTCCCAAATTCTGGATTGTGAGGGGAAAAACCACAGACTGGGCGGGTGCTGTGCTTTTGGTCACAAAGGCTGCACCAGCATTATCGGTGCCTTGTGGCTGCTGGCCTGACAGGTCGCGGTTATACAGGTCTGTATTGGCCTGTGTAATGGCTCCTAACGTATTACGAACGGGGTCTTGAATACTAGGGTCATTGACAGATCGTGCCGTCAGATCAACTTGAATTGCTCCTGATGACACACAAGATTGAGTGCTACTAATCCCGACCCGAATGTGTCGATTGCTGTTAATCGCCAAAGGTCCGCTGTCAATAACACCATCACCGTTGCTGTCCGTCAGCAAGGTTCGTCCATCCGCGGCATAAAGTTTGACTGTGGCACAACTAGGTAGATTACTGACCACGGTTGATAGATTAAAAATATCGGTGCTGCTGCCCGTATTCCAGATGTAATCATCAAATAGAACTTCGGTTCCTGCCGCAGTCGATGCCACCGTGAGTAAATTATCGGGCGCGCTAGCAGGGTTGCCTGTGTTGCTGGCGGTCGCAGCATTTGTATTTAGAACAACCGATGCACCACCTTGTAGAACGAAGCTAACCGTATTTGACGTTGATGTTTTGATCAACGATCCACCGTCGTACTGACGGTAGGTTGCTGTGTTGTCGATCGTGCCATCATTGGCACTCACAACCTGAACACGAAAACTGACGCTACCCGTGGATTGCGCGGGGACAGCTGGAATACGAATAGCAATGACGTGGGTCGGACCGGTGTCGGTCGATTGATACGTTACGGCACTATTGGCGGCAGCTTCGACGTCGTTGGCGTCAGTGAGCGCGCCACTGCCATTGCTGAACAATCCACTGCTTCCAACATACAATGCTTCAGCATCAAGAAGGGTGTCGTCAATTTGCAGTTCACCCGCACTATTGCCAGTATTGTTATAGCGTAGAGTGTAAGTAATAAATGTACCACTTGGACCCGTTGACACGCTTTGTGATTTGGTCACAGCAATCACTGCACCCGTTGTGACAGTTGTGGTGTCCGTGACTGTGGCACTAGGTGGTGTGATGCCCGTTTGGCTGGTGGCCGTGAGGTCAAAGAGTGCGCTGTTACCGTTGCTACGGTTATTGGGGATACTGCCACTCACCACCACTGCTAATGATTGGCCGGCGTCCAAGGTAATGGTATTGCCTTGGAGTAAGTTAAGATTATCGTCGGGAATTCCATCTTGATTGCGATCCGCATATACCGCCAATCCATTGAGATCAAAATCATCGCTGGATTTTTGTGTAATGCTAAAGAGGTAGGTGTCTCGTACGTTACCCGAGTTGGTTAACACATGTGGATAACTGATTTGCCCACCGATTAGGCCATTTTGTTGTTGATCTCTGACTAAGCTGAGTGCCCGAACTTCAGTAATGGTGAGTTCAACAGGGTTAGAATTAATGACCTGCACATTGCCATAGGCATCTTGAAAATCACCGCTAGCAATGTTGGTGATTCGATCACCGGGTGCAGGAATACTATATGCAAATGCACCACTTGAGCATGCAGCCAGCATCAATGCTAAAGCAGTCTGTTTTGTGCGAATGGCCGGAAAAAAAGGCCGGATGGCATGGTGCATGAACGCTCCCCAGAACCGCAAAATCAATTTGATATCCAGTTGTCGTGATGCCGAACCTCACAACCCATGATACTTAATGAGACAAGACACGACCGATGACACAGTACCCGTTGCCCATGCTGCATGGCATCGTCAAAAACGTCAAATGATGGCGAAAGGACACATCATCGATTGACAGAAATGCACCGATTTGCGCGGATTATGCCCATGCAGATTGACTATTAGAATAAACTTTAAGACAAACGGCACGATTGGCCGGTTCAGTTGGTGCGATCAAGACAACGCGTTGTCTAACGTGATCTTGCATCAGTTGTGTGTCACGATGAAGACATCTCCAATATTCACACCAGACTAGTCACTCTGCGTGAGTTCTGGGAGAGTATTGCGTTACATTTTTATTTTCTCTGTCGTTTAGGAAACATCATGCGTTTTGATCACCGCGAGTTTGACCAGTTGCGTCAAGTGACCTTTCAACGCCAATTTACCCGTCATGCCGAAGGGTCAGTGTTGGTCAGTTTTGGTGATACACAAGTCTTGTGTACCGCCAGTATTGAATCGGGGGTGCCTCGTTTTCTCAAGGGAACGGGTCAAGGTTGGATCACCGCAGAATATGGCATGTTGCCCCGTGCAACCCATACCCGTAATCAACGTGAAGCCGCCAAAGGTAAGCAATCAGGTCGAACCCAAGAGATCCAACGTCTGATTGGCCGTAGCTTACGGCAAATGGTTGACCTCAAAAAAATGGGTGAAAACACCATCACCATCGACTGTGATGTGTTGCAAGCCGATGGTGGCACACGGACAGCGGCCATTACGGGTGGTGCAGTGGCGTTGGTGGACGCGTTGAGCGTGCTGATGAAACAAAAGAAACTGGCACATGACCCATTGAAAGGCTTGGTGGCTGCGATCTCGGTGGGTATGTACAAAGACGAGGCCTTGTTAGATTTGTGCTACGAAGAAGACTCAAAGTGCGATACAGACCTCAATGTGGTCATGACGCAAACGGGCGAGTTTATCGAGTTACAAGGCACCGCTGAAAGCAAACCTTTTAATCGTGAGCAATGCAACAGCATGTTGGCATTGGCCGAAGGGGGCATTCGTCAATTGATTGAGGCTCAAAAGACCGTTTTGGGTTGGTAAGTACGCTGTTCTTGTGACTCTGACTGTTGATACGAGATAAAACCCGCCAATAGATGACGATTGGCGGTTCTAATCAGGCTCTGGTCTGTGAGTGATTATAAAAAACGCATTGATAGATCAATAGATTGCAGGTCTTTGGTTAGTGTTCCCATCGAGATATAATCTACACCAGTCAGCGCGACTTCGCGCAAGTTGGCTTGGGTAATATTGCCCGATGCTTCTAGCAAACACCGTCCAGCCACATGCTCAACGGCACGAGTCATCTCTGCTGTACTAAAATTGTCGAGCATTACAATATTGGCACCTCCAGCTAAGGCTTGATCCAGCTCGTCAAAGTTCTCAACTTCAACTTCAACGGGTTTATTGGCTGCAATATGGCGTGCTGCTGCAATCGCTTGGGCAATACCACCTGCTGCCATGATGTGATTTTCTTTAATCAAAAAGGCATCAAACAACCCTAGGCGATGGTTATGTCCTCCCCCTACAGTGACTGCATATTTTTGAGCAATTCGTAAGCAGGGTAAGGTTTTTCGGGTGTCAAGCAAGCGAGTCTGTAAACCCTCTAGCAGCTGTACATGTGTGGCAACCCGAGTGGCAGTGGCCGATAAGGTTTGAATAAAATTTAAGGCCGCACGTTCACCTGTAAGTAAACTACGTGCAGAGCCAGAGAGCATCAAAAATGCGTCATCGGCTTGTAATTGAGCACCCTCAGCATGTAGCCATGTGACTTGCACCTGAGGGTCAAGTGCGTTAAACAGGGCATCTACCCATGGTTGGCCAGCCAAGACCATGGGTTCACGCGTAATAATTCGTGCGTGTGCTTGCTCAGTTTCTGGAATGAGTAATGCAGTGATATCCCGCTCGCCAATGTCTTCAAGCAGAGCCTGTTGAACATTCAGAGCAATGGAGTGAGCCAGCAATTCAGATGGAATCATGGAGAGACGCCGTTAGCAAATGGGAGATCAAACGCATAAAACACCATTAGATTGTGCAATAGTTTACATTCTGTGGTGTGCCAAGCGAGTTGGTGCAGTATATATTAGCCTATAGGAACCCATAACACCGTGCATGATGCCATGATGAGTCAGACCAAACCCGTCGTTGGGCACGCAGTCTTGCAACGCTTGAGCGATGCACTGCGTCAGGGACTAACCGATTTTTTCCAACCTAGTTTTCTACGTTTTATTGACGACTTGCCCAATCGGGTGATGGCCTTGTGTGCCACCTTACCTGATGGTGAGCAGCAGCGTTACCTCGACATTGTGATCGAGCTACGTCGCCATCGTGTTGATATTGAATCCCGAGTGACCGGCATTATAGATGCCCAATTGCATCGTTTTATTCAGTTGTCACAGCGTCGGGAAGGGAATGTGTCGCCGTCGCATGGGCTTGGTGCAATGACCCTAATCGACTCGGCTGACATGGAAGTGACAGTCGCATTAGACACGGCTGGGGCACGCTTAGCACAACACCTCGAACCCGTGATGGGTGACGCTTTTAGTCGCTTACAGCCTTTAGCTCCTGCGTTGACCGAAGTCGGCGCGTTGCCGTTTCATCCGCGCTCACTGCTGCAAATGATGTTGGAGTGCTTTTCGGTCTTCATGATTGGTCCCGATCAAAAAGTCATGCTGGTACGCATGTTTAGTTCAGATTTACCCGTTGCACCTTTATTGGCATTAATTCCACAAGCATTGCTACAAGCACAAGTCCCTGAGCTGGACAAAACCATTAAAAAATCTGATTCAGGTGGTGCAGCCCGTACTGAGCCTAAGCCTGATCTCAACGAAGTTCTTCGTGATATTCGTGACCTCAGTAAGCGCAACGCTGGCACAAGCGGTTCGGCAGCCCTTAATGCAGCGGCCAATAATTTTGATGATGGCCTTCCTGCAGAAGACGAGGCGGGTATGCCCATTCTGCATCGGGCGGCAGGCGGTGGTTTGGTCATTGACCCTGAAGTCTTGATTCGTCAGGCCGAACGGTTTAACGAACTCAGCAAAAGCGTGGCGCAAAGCCCCCTCATGCCGCAAAACGTCAGCCCATTGGCGATGGAGCAAGTGGTGGCCACGCCTCTGCTGATGGACATGCTCAGCCGTTTGCAAGATGCCCAACCACGCACCAAAATCGACACTGACCCCACTGCACCAAGCGTGAGTGAAGTGCGCGACAGTATTCGCCATCAGCTCAAAAGTGATGACGACACCGTCGAAGTCATTGGCAAAAAAGACACCGACATCATCAACCTTGTGTCGATGATGTTTGACTTTATTTTGGACGACCAAGATCTGCCCACCGCCATGAAAGCGCTGATTGGCCGGTTGCAAATTCCCATGTTGAAAGTGGCAATTATTGACGCCAACTTTTTTAGAACCGAAGACCATCCCGCCCGTCGCTTGCTCAATAGTTTGGCCAAGGCCGGTGTAGGTTGGGATGAACAAGCCAAAACCAGCGACCAGCTTTATAAAAAACTGGAAGAAACCGTTTTTACCATTTTGAACGACTTTAACGACGACATTGGCCTGTTTGACAAGCTGCTCGAAGACTTTGAAGCGTTTTATGCTGATCAGCAGACCCGCGTCACCGCTGTGGATACGCGCACCCGTGAGGCGGAAGAAAACCGTGCCCGTGCAGATATGGCACGTACCATTGTGCAACAAGCACTCAACCGTCGGCTCAATGGCCGCAAACTGCCGTTTGCAGTCGTGCGTATTTTGCAAGAAGGCTGGCGGCATGTGCTGTATTTGGCCTGCCTCAAAGAAGGCACCGAGTCCGAATCATGGCGGCAGGCCGTTAAAGTGGTCGATGCTTTGATCTGGTCGGTGATGCCACCCAAAGACGACCTGCAATGGGTAGAGCGTCTGCGTAGTGTTGCCCCTAAACTATCGAATAGTTTGCGTAAAGGGTTGGTCTCGGTGCATTTTGATACGCTACAGACAGAAACCCTACTGCGTGAAATTGCCCACGTTCACCAAGAAATTATTGAAGGCTTTGAAATGGCCACGGTCGAAATTCTTGACCAAGAAACCGCCCAAGCCGACCCTAATTTTGATGGGGTGTCGGTTGATCAAGCCCTGCGTCATACACGCCCCAACATGAAAGCAGTGGTGTTGCCTAAGGCACAAATTGCGACCGTGTACGAAGGAGAAACTCTGCCATCCAGCGACCGCCACGTCATTGCAGTCAAACAAATGCTGGTGGGCACATGGATTGAGTTTATTCATAGCGAACGACGCGACCGCCACAAACTGGTTGCCAAAATTCGCACCAGCGAAAAATTAATTTTTGCCAATCGTCGCGGCATTAAAGTGGCCGAAATGTCACAAATGCAACTGGCGGTCGAACTCAGCCAAGGCCGTGCGCGTATTGTTGAAGAGCAACCGCAAATTGTGGACCGCGCACTGCAATCGGTGGTCGGTGGTTTGCGTCAGTTGTCGGCGTAATCATGAGGGTTGTTCAAGACGGATGGTTGCAGCCTGCTCGTCATTTGCCATCGCCCAACCATAACGCCCGTCCCGCAGGGCAGGCCGTGCGTCTGGTGGTCATGCACAACATCAGCTTGCCCCCTGCTGAGTTTGGCGGCGGGTATGTGGAAGCGTTTTTTCTCAATCAACTTGACGTGACGGTGCATCCGTATTTTCAAACCATTGCGGGGGTGGAAGTCTCGGCGCATTTGTTTGTCAGTCGTTTGGGCGCGGTCACGCAATTTGTCTCATTTGATGATCGTGCATGGCACGCGGGTCGGTCGAGCTATTTGGGCGTAGACAACTGCAATGACTATTCGATAGGCATTGAGCTTGAAGGCACCGACGACCTGCCATTTACCGATGCCCAATACACCGCATTGGCAGAGATTTTACCGGCTATTCAGGCTGCTTATCCGCAGACCAAGCGCCATTGGGCGGGTCATAGCGACATTGCCCCCATCCGCAAAACTGACCCTGGTGTGGGCTTTGATTGGTTGCGGCTGCGGCGCTTAGTCCCACATTAAATACATCTGCAATGACTTACCCATGTGGGCAGTGACCATATGCGTTTAGTCTCACACGAAACAAATCGGATACCTCACCAATCACCTGTGTAAATCGTCACAGGTCACTGCCCGAAGCAGCATTGATGTCTCTACAATAGGCCATCTTTTCATTGAGTCGGCACTATGTGGCGTTCGACGTTTATTGTCAGTGCAATGACCTTGCTGTCACGCATTTTGGGTTTGGTGCGCGACATGGTGTTGCTCAACGTCTTTGGCGCGGGTGGTCTGATGGACGCCTTTTTGGTCGCCTTTAAAATTCCCAATTTTTTTCGGCGTTTATTGGCCGAAGGTGCGTTCTCGCAGGCGTTTATTCCGGTTTTGACCGACTATAAAACCAACAAGATGCACGAAGACGTACAGGTGCTGATCAGTCGAGTGTTTGGCGCACTGTTGACCATTTTATCTGTCATGACGGTGTTTGCAGTGGCGGGTGCGCCCTTGGTCATTGGTTTATTCGCACCGGGTTTTGTGGGTGATGTTAAGTTCGATTTGGCGGTTGATCTGCTGCGCCTAACCTTTCCGTATTTATTATTCATGTCGCTGACCGCCTTTGCTGGCAGCATTTTAAATACCTATGGTTCGTTTGCGACGGCCTCTTTTGCACCTGTTTTGCTCAATTTAACCATGATTGCCGCTGCATGGTGGTTGACCCCCTATTGCAATCCCCAAATTATGGCGTTGGGTTGGGGCGTGGTGCTGGCGGGATTCTTGCAATTGGCCATTCAAATTCCCGAACTTCATGCCAAAAAACTACTGATTCCACCCAAAGTTGATTTTAAACACGAAGGCGTACAGCGCATTTTAAAACTGATGCTGCCCGCGTTGTTTGGGGTCTCGGTAGTGCAAATTAACTTGCTGCTCAATACCATTTGGGCGTCGTTTATGGTGACGGGTTCGGTGACGTGGTTGTATAGCGCCGAGCGTTTAACCGAACTGCCGCTGGGTCTGATCGGCATTGCCATTGCCACCGTGATTTTGCCTGCGTTGTCCGCCAAACATGCCGAACAAGACCATGTGAAGTTTCGTGCCATGATCGACTGGGCTGCACGGGTGATTGTGTTGGTGGGTGTTCCGGCCAGTATTGCCATGTGGATATTGGCCGAGCCCATGATTCAAGCGTTGTTTCTGCATGGCGAGTTTAACGCTCGTGATGTGTCGATGACCGCGCTGGCCTTGCAAGGCATGGCCTTAAGCATCTTGGCATTTATGCTGATTAAGGTGTTTGCTCCCGCATTTTATGCACGCCAAGACACCAAAACCCCTGTCCGTGTGGGCTTTGTGTCGGTGGGAGTCAATATCGTATTAAACGTAGTGCTCATTCTTGGCTTTAAAGCCATTCATTACCCATCGCCGCATGTGGCTTTGGCGGTGTCATCCACGACGGCAGCCTGTGTCAATGCCGGATTGTTGTATTGGCATTTACACCGGCAAGATATTTATCGCTTTGGTGCGCATTGGCGATTGATTACGCTGCGTTATGGGGTAGCCAATGCGTTGATGGTGACCGTATTGTGGTTGGCCTTACCCTTTTATCCAGCAGAGTCGCATCAATGGCTGCGGGTGCTGGCCTTGCTGGGACTCTGTGTGGCGGGGGCTAGTGCGTATGCGGTAGGCTTGCTGGCGATGGGTTTTCGGCCGCGTGACTTGCGACATCCTTAGCCTTTTAGCATATACAGTGAATACTTGAGAAAAAGCATTTTGGTTTGGTGACGGGAAGTGCTGTGAACTTACCCGTCAGTATTGTAGAAGTGATTACAGAGAATCATTTGATTGTTGCTCTGCGTGTTGTTGTGAATGACGCCACATTGTCCAACAGAGCACAGTCGTTAATAGTGCCAATAACACAATTGACGATCCGATGGTACCAAATCCTAACCCGCCTTTTTCTGTTCCTTTTGTCAATAAATCACCAAATGTCGCACCAAAGGGTCGTGTTAAAATAAAAGCTATCCAAAACAATAGGGTGCGAGGAATGTGTGTTGCATAGTACAGCAGTATAATCACACCAATGATGCTTCCAATCAGTAAAGCACCACCTAAAAAACCTAAACCTGAATCATCAGCAAGATAATCTCCCAAAGCGGTTCCTAGGGTGTTTGAGCTTAAAATAGCAAACCAATAAAATAGTTCAGCACGTGATGTGGTAATAGGATGCACTGAAAGTGACGTCTCACTGCACCACCATGTCGTCAGCACAAGACATAACGTACTAAAAATCAGCACAGAACCTACGGCATAGCCCAATCCAAGTGTCCGATCCATAAAGTCAGAGAGAGTCGTTCCCGCCGTGCTAGTTGCTAAAATAACACTCCAATACAACACCGGATAACAGCGCGTGGATCGTAGTTGAGCCACCAATACAACAAAAAAAAAGCTTAGTAAGATCATGCTGCTGACGCCATAACCAACATGGAGTGTTTGTGCCAGTAAGTCCCCTGCTGTTTCACCTAGTGTAGTTGCACAGATTTTCATTACCCAAAATGAAGCAGTAATGGCTGCCACTTTATTAACACGATGGACATGTGATCCATTGGTGGGAGCGATTGATGTGGACGTTATTGTCATATCAGAGCATGTTCTGGGCAGTTCGGAGTGATCTTGAACAGCAAAGCTTAGCGCAACCTTAAGGCGGCTGGTTCATGGTTTTGCGCCGTCCCGCTCGAAACACCTGCGTATCATCATAAAACAGCGGGTCGGCATTGTCCGGCCAAAAATACGGCACGCCTAGCACAGGTAATGGCTGAAACATTCGTGGATACAGCGCCAGCGCGATCAATTGTTCAGCCAATAGGCCATCTAAGGTTGCAAGCCGTGTAGGCGTATCTTGGGCAAACCAATCGGGTTCAACTTCAATCACCCACGTATGTGCGCACAAGTTTTTGCGAGGTTGAACCAACTGCTCAAACAGCGCATGACCGAACAAATACACCACTGCTTGTGCAACTGCTTTGGGTTGGTGTGGGGTATCCCATAGCGCGCGTGGTTTAACCAAGCTCTCTTGCCAATCAAACTGTTTTAAGGCTTGGCCGATTTGGGGTCGACACGTCACCAAAATCGCACCGTTTTCATCAAACACAGTAATCGCATCACGCACGCCGCCACGTTGCGCCTGTACACCATGCTGGGAAATCTGTTGATATTGCAATCGGTTCAGCACGGCTTTGCTACGCGGAAACATCAGCCAAATGCAGGCATTAAAAAAATCATGCAGATTATGGCGAGTTGGAATGCAACCAGTTTCAGCAATAAATGATTCGTAAGCCATCTCTGTAGGGAGGGTATCCTGTGCGACAAAGCACAATGTTTGGCCTAAACCCGTCACAGGACGAGAAGGCAAATCGAGTACGGCGGTATTCAGCGCCGCTAACCGATCAGGCGCTTGCGCGATGTGGTCGGCAGCAAAGCCGCACAACACCGGTAAGCACCATGGTGCAGACCAATCAATACTGACCTGTGCTACAACAGAATCAACAGCCACCAGATGTGCTCACAGTGTCAGATCAACGCAGTATGCTCATACGGCTTAACGTACCCCAACGCCTGCGCCCACATTGATACGGCCCACATTCGCCCCTGCATGAATCCCATCTCTATTAATAGATGCATCTGCACCTACAAACGGTAATTGAACCTCAACATGAATCCCACGGTTATTGTCGTTATCATGCCCCGCGTCGTGATGGCTGTTGTATTGCTGTTGAGCGCGTAAATATGCTCGACGGCGCTCAAGTCGACGCTCCCGTCGATCGATGCTGCGATCCAGCCGCCGCTCTTGCGCCTCAATTCTGGCCAACTCCACTCGATCAATCACCTCACCAAAACCATCCGCACGATAATCTGCAAATGCGGATAAAGACGACGTACCTAAGACAGCACCCAGTAACAAACAAGACAGTTTCAAAACTCGCTCCTTATAATGATGATGGCGATTCTGACTATGCTAACCCGCATGCCATGCGAATGTTGCGACTGAGTGTGCAGCGCATGTAAGCGGACTGAGACTTTTTCTGGCAAAATGACCCTCTTCTTTTTGCTTCGTCGTTCAACTTGTCTATGACGCTGCTTCGCTTGCACACCTTGCCCCACACCCTCACATTGCCCCCAATGGCCGTGACCATTGGCAATTTTGATGGCGTGCATCTGGGTCATCAAACCATGATCCGTACACTCAAAGACACCGCACAACAACAAGGTCTCAAAACCTTAGTCATGCTCTTTGAACCCCAGCCGCAAGAATTCTTTCGCCTAGAACAAGCGCCACCCCGTATCACCTCATGGCGCGAAAAAGTCGAACTCATCCAACAACTCGGTATCGACTACGTCCTACTGGTCAAATTTGACCACACCTTTCGCTCACTGACCGCCCACAACTTTGCCGACCTGCTCAAACATCGTCTCAATGCGCGCACACTGGTGATTGGTGACGACTTCCGCTTTGGCTGTGACCGTGCTGGAGACCTAGACTTTCTCAAACGATATGGTTTTCCTGTCGCCAGCATGCCCACCATCGAAGTTGATGGAGAACGAGTCAGCAGCACCCGTATTCGAGCCTGCCTCTTGGCCGGAAACTTCCAAGAAGCCGCTAGACTACTTGGACGTCCTTACAGCATCACAGGTCGCATTCAATATGGAGACCAAATCGGCCGCACTATCGACTTTCCAACCGCCAATGTCGCCTTAAACCGACTCACCCCCTGTTTACATGGCATCTATGGGGTTGAAATGACCACCATCAGCGGTTCCTCGCTCATGTCACTCATCCAAGGGGGCATCAAAGGCTACAGCACAGGCTCGTATTTTGGCGCGGGCCACATCGGTACCCGCCCTGCATTAGAAGGCATCGTTCAACGGACATGGCGTCTAGAAATTCATTTGCCGCACGCCACTGCCAACCTCTATGGCAAGCGAGTACGGATCACCTTCTTCAACTTTCTACACGGCGAAAAAAACTACCCCTCCTTTCAAGCCCTAAAAGAAGGTATTCATGACGACGTCCAACGTCTACTACACTGGCGTCAACAACATCCCAACCCGCCTCAATGGCTGAACGACCAGCAACAACCGTAAAACATCGGCTCATGATTAATAAATAGTTATTTGATTTAGAATGATTTTTATATACGCACTGTCTAAAATTAAAACACTTGACTGGTTTTTTAACAAAGTGGGCTAGCACAAACCCACTCACCTCGCTATTATGGCAGACCCAGCGATGCTCTGCTGTCAAACGCGTTTGAATGAATCTACCGATCCAAGCAAACAAATTTGAAAAAAAGCAAAAAAATTGTTGACAAGCTGGATGATTCGCGTAGAATAGCCAGCCTACCGAGACGGAACTGCAACGCAGACTGTTTTGGAGAGTGTGAAGCGACGAGCTTTGACTCAAATCTTTAAGAACTTGTGAAGAACAA
>JBEANQ010000015.1:0-23859 GCA_041165345.1 Pseudomonadota bacterium | reverse complement strand
CTAGGCACGGCACATTGGCAACCAAGTGCGTTTAATGATTCATGAGGCCTTAGACGCATTTGCCCGCCTTGACGCCGAGCAAGCCTTGCGTGTTATGCAAGCGGATGCCGACATTGACCGTGAATACCAATCGGCCACACGCGCGCTGATGACCTATATGATGGAAGACCCGCGCTACATCAGTCGAGTCATTAACGTTCTGTGGGTACTGCGCTCACTTGAACGGATTGGCGATCATGCCCGCAATATCTCTGAACAAGTGATCTACATGGTCAAAGGTGAAGACGTCCGTCATACCCGCTATGACATTGTTGAGCAGCAGATCAACAAGAAGTGACCGAACCCCTGCCGTATCAGCCCCTAAAGAACCTTGTTCTTTGGGGGCTATTTGTTTGATCTTCCCAAAACACTGACGAAAGGCATTTCGCCGTTGGTCAATGGCAAACCGTGTGCTTGTGGTTGATGAACTCGCGTTAGACAATATGTGGGATTTTGTGCATGTCATTTTAGATATGAATGGGGTGTCCAGTATGTGTGCCATTTGGGCAACATACTGACGGCGTGACCTACCAATGAGTACGTTTTATGGCCTTTTTCTCTGTTGAATACACTTTAAAGCACACGTCGCGACTGGCGCTGCTCATGCTGTGTACCTTTGCAATAGCGATGCAGGCGCAAGCGTACCGAATTGGTGAAAATTTAGGCACTGTATCGACACCTGCTAGCTACAGCACAGGTACTACAGCCTCAAATACTAAGAACATTGCAGGTCTTACCAATCTAACGGCAACGCTGTCGATTAACAGCGGCACCTATCAATCCAGTGCAACAGGTTGTGGTTTTTTGGGATTTGGTCCTTGTACGGCTCCTTACGAACAACTCTCGAGTAACGACGTGTTGGGCGCACGAGAGTCAGGCGCGACCAACAATGCCACCAGCAGCATGTTTACCCCCAATTTGCCCATTAACAACACCCGTACAGCTGGCGTTGGCAACATGGGCGCATGGCGCGTGGTGCACTCTGTTGGTGCTTGTAATGTCGCAAGCTCTAACGAATGTACTGCTGGCAATAACACATTAACCATTACATTTAGTCGTCCGGTATTCAACCCAGTCATTCATCTATCCGAATTGGGTGGATTGGTTGGAACAGAGGGATCGCCAACCTCGACTGTTCATACTCGCTTAACCCTCAGTCAGGTCAACGGTGGTGCTGCATCAGCAGCGACATTAAGTCTGTTATCGAGTAACAGCAACTTGGCAGTGGTTAATTTAAACAAAATTCAAGCGGCCAACGTGGCGGCAGGGTCAACCATTAGCTGTACAGCAGGCGCTACCACTACAGGTTGTGGCTCTGTAAAAATCACTAGTGGCCTCATGATTAAATCACTCACCTTTGCCAGTTCAATCTACATCAACCGGATTAGTGGTGCTAACCCGACCGTAGATGCTGCGGACGGCTACGCCATTAACGTTACGGTTGACGAAGACTTTGGTGATGCCCCAGCCACTTACGACAACGACACCACCAACGGTGCAGCCAGCCATGTGGTGGGTGATTTGTATTTGGGGGGGGGGATTGCGGCCGATAACACCAGTACATTGAATTACAGTACATCGGTATTGGGCAGCCCCAATGCGGGTGGCGCAGATGCAGACGACAACGGCGTCAACTTTGCCTCTATTAATGGTTTGTCTATTGGGGCGACCACCACTGCGGACGTGACCGTGTCTACTCATACTGCTACCGCCCGTGTGTGTGGTTGGATCGACTTTAACGTCAACGGCACCTTTGAGACCAACGAGCGCTCTACATGTATCGATAGCCCAGCGGGAGCTGCGAGTACTCCTCAACTCACGTGGACGATTCCTGCTGGTGCATCAGTGACAGCCGGAACAAGGCAAGGACGTGTACGGGTGAGCTATGACACCACCAACGTACAAAATCCAACCGGTCGATTGGATAGTGGTGAAGTTGAAGACGCTTTAGTTATTGTGAATGCCGTGGGCAGTATACCCCCTCTAAATTGTGCAACAAACATGTATGCTTTACTGGGTAAAGCGACCAGTCCTGCTTCTTTTCGTACTATTGCCACTGTCAATCCGCTGACGGGTGCTGTTGGTACAACGGTGACGCAAGTTCCAACACCTAACTCAGAAACAAGCGCTTTTAGTGCAGCCTTAGCCATATCATCAGACGGTACCAAAGTCTTTGTGCCAGTCGCTGATGGAACATTACGCGTTTATGATGTCGCGACAAATGCATGGGTGGCAAATGCTGCTATTCCAAACTCACCACGTGCATTACGTGCCACAGTAACCAATAACGGTATTGGTTATTTAAGTGAATCTACAAACTTATACCGTTTTTCTACTACTGCACCTTATACCGTGACAGGACCAGTGACCATTAACGTCATTAACCCATCAGCATATGGTTCATTGAGTCCCGCTCCCACCATTACGGGAAGTGGAGATTTTTTTGCAGATTCCAGTGGTAACTTATTTCTGTCAGTCAATACGGCAGGAACAGCATTCCTTGACACTTTCCGAATTGCTGCAAATGGTAACGCAATTTTCTTGGGGCGTATTAGCTCTGGTGTGACGGCTGACACTTATGGTGGGTATGCCGCGTTACCTTCAGGGATCTATGCCAGCTCTACAGCAGGTCGTGTTCTATCCGTTTCTTTCGATGACTTCTCGGCAACCCAAACAGTGGGTGCATCCACTGTATCTGCGTCAAGCGACTTGAGTAGTTGCTATTATCCCTTACTGACACCCAACGTTGTGGTGCAAAAAACAGCGACTAAAGTTGCAGGAAGCTCAGGAACAATTGTTCGTTCAGGTGACACCCTTGAATACAATATTGTCGTCCGCAACATTGGTACGCTGGCCACCGCTGGAGCGACCTTTCAAGACAGCATCCCTGCTGGCACAACCTATGTTGCAGGAAGTACGTTTTATAACTACAACACCAGTACTAAAGCTGCAACTGCACTTGCGGATGACGCAGGTGGTGTTATGCCGTTTGTCACAGAGCGTCATATTGAAAGCCCTGAACAAGGCGATGGCACGTTGTTGGTGGACAAAACAACAGGTTCAACAACTGCAGATCGTGACAAAGAAGTCCTGATTACTTTCCGTGTGACCGTCAATGCAGGTGCTGTGAGTGTACAAAACCAAGGGATCGCCAAATATATTGATGATCCAGGCCCCCCCACTTACACCAGCATTGTGTCAGATGATCCGGGTACCCCTGCCACAAATGACTCAACCAATATTTCGGTTGAAAACGCTGATTTGGTCATCACCAAAGATGACGCTGTCACCTCAGTCGTTGCGGGTGGTGCAACCACATATACCATTACAGTGACCAACAATGGACCGTTTGATGTGACCAATCCGGTCATTGCTGATCCACAAGTCGTGGGTATTGTGCAAAAAACCGTTACCTGTGCAGTGCCTGCCTCAGGGACAGCGGTCTGTCCAACGGTGGCTAATTTGACCCTAGCCAATTTTAAAGCAGGTATTGCGATTCCAGCGATTCCTGTGGGTCAAAGTGTCATATTTACATTGACAGCAGATATTTCTGCAACCAGTGGCACAGTGTCAAACGTGGCAACCATCACGTCCACGATCACTGACCCAGACACCTCCAACAATACAGCAACAGATAGCAATACCGTTACCGCGCCCACAGCGATTACGGCTGATACACCACAAAAAGAAGCGCGTTTTACGGCAGTGCCAGATTTGCCCACTATTTATCGTGGTGCAGGGGGCTCACAAATCATCACCATTACCAACAATGGTCCTGACAGTGCAACAAACGCGATTGCCACCTTTAAGCCTGTGACCCAGACAGGTGTCTCTGTCACAGCAGTCAGTGTGGTTGGTGGAGGCGTTTGTACGTTTGCTGCTGGTGAATGGACCTGCCCAACAATTCCAACCGTCGCCAATGCAGGCACATTTCAACTGAATGTGACTTATGCCACCACCAGTGCAGCCGCATTAGGCCAAGCACCTCAAGCTGAAATTCGGGTCAAGAGTGATGAGTTCAACCCAGGTAGTGGTGTGAATGAAACCCTCTATAAGGTGTGGGGAAGTAACCAAACCAATGAAATTCGCCCGAATGGTGCATTCTGGGTGGGTTATGAAGGAACGGGTGGCACTACCGCTGTAGGTACAGCATATGATGAAGCCAATCCAATTTTAAATGCTTGGCCAGCAACACAAGCCAGCCCGACGGGTGCGTATTTGGTCACAGCAAACCCGAGTCGCAGAACCTCTGTATATGCTGCATCCAGCACCTCTGCTGCGCCGACCATCAGTCGTATTGTGACTAACATGTCAACTGATGTGAATAAATCGGTCGTTCTGCCGTTGCTAAGCAATGAGTATGCAGGCGACAACCGGCGTGCATGGGAATACAGAACGGGCATTTATGTTCCAACGGCGCAGAGCTTGTCTTTTTGTATTGCCAATACCTCTGTAGGTATTGATGATGGCGCATATATTATGGTGGATGGTGTTGTGCAAGCGACGCAAGATACCTATGTGGGTGGAGGCATTGTTTCTGCGTCTGTGTCTTTGGGTGCAGGTTATCATGCGTTGGTTTATCGCATTAGTAACCAAAATACTGCCGCAAATAGTGCCGAAGTGGGTGCAGGTGGTTATGGATCGATTGGTGTATCAACAAGTGGCACCTGTAACACCAGTGGGTTTGATCAATGGGGAAATACAGCAGTGCCTGCCAGTGTCAATATCATTGATGCTGCTGATCTGTCTGTCACCAAAACCAACAGTGTTTCAGCGGTTAATGCGGGTGGCACGACAAGCTACAGCATTGTGGTCAGTAATGCCGGTCCAAGCATGGCGGATGCAGCAGTCTTCCAAGATGCAGCAGCAACTGGTCTGACCAAAACCAGCGTCAGCTGTGTAGCAGCGGGTGGTGCAGTCTGTCCGACCACCCCAACTGTGGCTCAAATTGAAGCGGGTCTTGCGATTCCAACCTTACCATCGGGTGGTAGTGTCACCTTTACTGTGGGCGCAAACGTCACGGCTACTAGTGGCAGTGTGGCCAACGTTGCAACCATCACCGCACCTGCGGGCACCACCGAAATTAATAGTGCCAATAACAGCGCAACAGATACTGATACTGTAACTCCTCGGGCGGATCTATCTATTAGTAAGACGAACAGTGTCACAAGTGTGAATGCGGGTGGCACGACAAGCTATAGCATTGTGATCAGCAACGGAGGCCCAAGTGCAGCCAATGCGGCAGTCTTCCAAGATGCAGCAGCAACTGGTCTGACCAAAACCAGCGTCAGCTGTGTGGCGGCGGGTGGAGCAGTCTGTCCGACCACCCCAACTGTGGCTCAAATTGAAGCGGGTCTTGCGATTCCAACCTTACCATCGGGTGGTAGTGTCACCTTTACTGTGGGTGCAAATGTCACGGCTACTAGTGGCAGTGTGGCCAACATCGCCACAGTGACAGCACCTGCGGGCACCACCGAAATCAATAGTGCCAATAACAGCGCCACTGATACCGATACAGTGACCCCCAACGCTGATCTCTCGATCACCAAAACCAACAGTGTTTCAGCGGTTAATGCGGGTGGCACGACAAGCTATAGTATTGTGATCAGCAACGGAGGCCCAAGTGCAGCCAATGCAGCAGTCTTCCAAGATGCAGCAGCAACTGGTCTGACCAAAACCAGCGTCAGCTGTGTGGCGGCGGGTGGAGCAGTCTGTCCAACCACCCCAACTGTTGCTCAAATTGAAGCGGGTCTTGCGATTCCAACCTTACCATCGGGTGGTAGTGTCACCTTTACTGTGGGTGCAAATGTCACGGCTACTAGTGGCAGTGTGGCTAACATCGCCACAGTGACAGCCCCTGCGGGCACAACCGAAATCAATAGTGCCAATAACAGCGCAACAGATACCGATGGTGTGTTAAGTGCAGATTTGGTGATCACTAAGTCTGGGCCAAGCACGGCCAAAGCAGGTGATTATCTCACCTATACGTTAAAGGTATGGAACAAAGGCCCTACTGCTGTCACAGATGCAGTAGTCACAGACATTGTGCCGAGTCAGTTGTCTGGTGTTTATATGCGTTGTACAGCAACTGGCAGTGCGACTTGTGGTTCTTTTGCAGCAAGCACCTCGGGTTCAAACACTCGCAGTGCAACGACGCTGAACTTACCCGCTGATGCGACTGGAAACACCCATTATGTGACCTATCAAATCACAGCATTGGCTTATAGCACAGGCGCATTGACCAACACTGCAACTGTGAGTTCGGCAACCATGCCTGAGCTGAACAATGCAGACAACAGTGCAAGCCAAGCCACAACCATTACTGTTGATGCCCCCGTTACTACGGGTAACGCGGCTGATCAATGTTTGGCGGCTGATGCTCGCAACGTATTAACACCCACCAGCTTTACGTCATATTCGGCTAACCATGCGACTCAAACGTTAACTGCAGTGATCAATAATGCAAATACTGCTAAGGGAACAGGCACCAATGGTGCCCTCGTTCTGACCGGTAAAGCCAGTTGGTCTTATGGTAATCCGCATATTACGGCGGCAACATTGACCTTGAATGTGAATGGAACTGCCTATGCCGTACTGACTACAGTTGGTGCAAGTAGCAATCCCAATCAAGCCACATGGACGGCCCTAAATGGTGCCACTATTAGCCCAGCAACTGTCACCTTAGGTTCTTACAATCAAGTCAATACGGCCGTTGATTTTACATTGACGCTGCCAACTATGGTCACCACTGTGAATACTGCAACGGCCGTGTTCCAAAATATCAGTCCAACAGGGTCGGCCTCTGTTGCGGGTGATGATGTGGGTGTGCAGTTGAATGGTGTATTGCAGTGTCTGCCTAAAACAGATCTGTCGATTAGCAAAACAAACAGTGTCTCTGTGCTTAATGCCGGTGGCTCTACCAGCTATTCGGTGGTGGTGACCAATGCTGGTTCAAGTGCAGCAGATGGCGCAGTCTTCCAAGATGCTGCGGTAGCTGGTTTGAGCAAAACCAGCGTGAGTTGTGTGTCGGCCGGTGGCGCAGTCTGTCCTACCACCCCAACTGTGGCTCAAATTGAAGCCGGTCTTGCGATTCCAACCTTACCATCAGGTGGTAGTGCTACCTTTACTGTGGGTGCAAATGTGACAGCGGCTTCGGGAAGTGTTTCTAATACTGCCACGGTCTCGGTACCTTCAGGCACGCTAGATACCAATAGCGCCAACAACAGTGCGACGGACACCGACACTGTGACGCCACGAGCCGATCTGTCTATCACCAAAACGAATGGTGTGACCAATGTCAATGCCGGTGCTAGCACCAGCTATAGCATTGTGGTTAGCAACGCAGGTCCAAGTGCAGCCAATGCGGCAGTCTTCCAAGATGCAGCAGCAACTGGTCTAACAAAAACCAGCGTCAGCTGTGTGGCGGCGGGTAGTGCAGTTTGTCCAACCAGTCCAACTGTGGCTCAAATTGAAGCAGGTCTTGCGATTCCAACCTTACCGTCGGGCGGTAGTGTCACCTTTACTGTGGGTGCAACGGTCACTGCAACCAGTGGTACCTTTGCCAACACAGCCACCATTACTGCACCTTCAGGTACAACTGAAATCAATACTGCCAATAACAGTGCGACTGATACGGATAGTGTGATTGAAACGAGTGTGTCGATTGCTGGTCGTGTGTTTACCGATAACAGTGGTACAACGGGTAATGCCAGCAATGCTTACAATAGTGTGCAAGATGCCGGAGAGGTTGGTCTTGCAGCGGTGACTGTACAACTGACCAACTGTAGCAACACTATTTTGGCCAGCACCAAAACGGATGCGCTCGGTGACTACACCTTTAATGTGTTGCAAAACTCACTTAGTGCGCCCAATTTTTGTGTAGTTGAGCAAAACGGCGTGGGCTACACCTCTGTGAGTGGCACCAGTGGTTATAGTCGCAGCGCAGACAGCATCACCCTTGCCAAGACAGCGGCTACCAGTTACAGCGGCCATAACTTTGGTGATGCACGTCTAGGACTGATGTTGACCAGTGATGGCCAGCAAACCACAACACCAGCAGGAACTGTGAGTTATGCCCATACCTTGACCACAGAAGCTGTATTGACCCCAACATTTGCGACCACAACTAGTCAACAACCCAACAATGCTGCTGATCAAAGCTGGACCACCCTGTTGTATTTGGATAACAACTGTAATGGTCAAGTCGATGGTAGCGAAGCACCTGTTGGCACATTGCCTACCCTGTTACCCAACCAATCAGTCTGTGTGGTGCAACGTGTCAATGCCCCTGCCAGTGCCAGCAATGGTGCGCAGCATGTGGCAAGTCTGAGCGCCAGCTACGTTGCCACAGTACAAGGTGGTGCAACCTTAAATGGCAATAGTCAGACACGCACAGATACCACTTTGGTGGGTACAGCGGGTCTGGACATGACCAAGCAAGTGCGCGTGGTGTCGAGCTGTCCTTCTAACGACAGCAGCAGCACAGGGTTTGTTGCACGCAATACCGCGAAAAATGGTGACTTCCTTGAGTATGAAATCATCTACACAAACCGCAGTGCGCGTAATTTGAGCGAAGTTGTGGTGCGCGATGCCGTGCCTAGCACTGCTTTGTTTAAGTCAGCCTTGTGCATGAGCACACCAAGCGGTGCTGCTTGTGCCGTGGGTAGCACTCCTGCAGTGAATGCCAATGGTACCCTGCGTTGGAACATCACTGGTCCTGTTGCTCCCAATGCTCAAGGTCGTGTTCGTTTCTGTGTGCAAGTACCTGCCTTGGCTGAAGGCCCACAATAAGCCTGTGGTGTTGAAGCCATAAAAAAATCCCTGCCTCGGCAGGGATTTTTTATGCGGGGTCAGTGTTATTTGGCGGGTGGTGTCCAGCCCGTGGGCCGTTCGTATTCGTCACCAGACAAAAACTTTTCGCGTTGTTCATCCAAAAATGCCCGTGCTTCAGGTTGCATCACATTGAGGCGATTTTCGTTGATCAGCAAGGTTTGGTGCTTGAGCCATTCTTGCCATGCTTGTTGTGACACTTCTGCAAACAGTACTTCGCCTTTAGGGCCGGGAAACGGTGCAAAGGGCAGCCCTTCTTTCTCGGTCTTGTATTTGCGGCACATTACCATGCGGGTCATGCGGTCACTCCATTTAAGGCGGCCAAACGACCGCGAGCGCGTGCAATTGCGGCGACCACTTGGTTGGGTGCTGTGCCACCAATATGGTTACGCGCAGCAACCGAGCCTTCTAGGGTGAGGACTTGATAGACATCATCTGTGATTAACGCCGAAAAACTGGCCAGTTCGGTCAGTGAAAGCTCTGACAGGTCGCAGCTTTTATGCACACCCAGTGCAACCGCTTTGCCCACGACTTCATGCGCATCACGGAAAGGCAGCCCTTTTTTGACCAAGTAGTCGGCCAAATCGGTGGCGGTTGAGTAGCCACGGAACGCTGCCTCACGCATGGCTTCTTGGTTGGGGACTAGCGCTGGAATCATGTCCGAAAACGCCAGCAAGCAGCCTTGCAAGGTGTCGATGGCATCAAACAGCGGTTCTTTGTCTTCTTGGTTGTCTTTGTTGTAGGCCAACGGCTGGCCTTTCATCAGGGTCAGCAGGCTCATCAAATCGCCAAACACACGGCCACTTTTGCCTCGTACAAGCTCGGGTACGTCGGGGTTTTTCTTTTGCGGCATGATCGACGAGCCGGTGCAAAAGCGGTCTGGAATATTGACAAAGCGAAATTGCGCCGATGTCCACAGAATCAGCTCTTCACTCATGCGCGACAAGTGCATCATGATGAGTGCGGCTGTGCTGCAAAACTCAATGGCAAAGTCACGGTCAGACACCGCGTCCAGTGAGTTTTCGCAGACGGTATCAAAGCCCAACAAGCGTGCGGTTAAGGCGCGGTCGATGGGGTAGGTGGTGCCTGCTAAAGCTGCCGCACCGAGTGGTAGGCGGTTGGTACGCTTACGGCAGTCGATCAGGCGCTCGCTGTCGCGCAACAGCATCTCAAACCACGCCATGAGATGATGACCAAAAGTGACGGGCTGGGCTGTTTGTAAGTGTGTGAAACCCGGCATAATCGTGGCAGTATGTTGTTCAGCAAGGCTTAATAATCCATGCTGTAAACGGGTCATGAGTTGTAATAGGCTATCGATGCTGTCACGCAAGTACAGTCGAATGTCGGTAGCGACTTGGTCATTACGACTGCGACCCGTATGCAGTTTCTTGCCTGTGCTGCCGATCATGTCGGTTAAGCGGGCTTCAATATTCATGTGGACATCTTCGAGGTCGATGCGCCACTCAAAGTTTCCTGTTTCGATCTGCTGACGAATGTGTTCAAGGCCAGTAATAATTTGGTCTCGCTCTTGGTCGCTTAGAACGCCCACCTGTGCAAGCATCGTGGCATGGGCAATCGAGCCATTGATATCTTGCTGATACAATCGCTGATCGAATTGAACAGAAGCAGTGAACTGCGCCACAAAGGCGTCTGTGGCCTCAGAGAAGCGGCCACCCCACATGCCCGAGGACTGGGTAGTAGGATCAGAAGGAGAGTTGGATTGTGTGGTCATCGCCGGAAGTCAAAACAAAGTCCAGTATAGCAAATCCGCCTGCCACAATGAGCAGCGCTGATGCGACCTTCTTTTTGCCTCAGTTTTCAGAACCAACCACGTTACGGTTGGTGTTGATCACGGTTAATTGTTTAGCGTTGTTTATGAGTTTGCTGCCTGTACAGCAATTAACCGAGGTGTCTATTGAGACATGGTTGCGTCAGGCGTTTTTTGTCAATTGGGTGACGATTATTGCTGCAATTGTGTCAGATCAATTGCGACCACGGTTGATTCGATTGCCTCGTCGTATGGCATTGGCTGTTTGTTTTGGTTTGTTTGAGGGGATTGTGTTGGGCATGAGCTTAGTGGCTTATGTGTTGGATGCAGTTTTGCATCATCGTTTATGGAATATGAGTCATATGATTCATAAGGCCATTTTAAATTTATTACTCGGTGGTATGGTAGGTTGGTTGCTGCTGCATTATTTATATTTGCGTGAGCAATTGGTGATTCGAAATCGGGCAGAGTTGGTGTCTCGGGTACAGGCCTTACAGGCGCGTATTCGTCCACATTTTTTGTTTAATTCGATGAATACCTTGATGATGCTGATTAGTGTTGATACGGTTCGTGCTGAGCAAGCTGTTGAAGATATGTCTGCGCTCTTTCGGGCAAGTTTACAGGCGGCTGGCGAGGTCAGTTTGTCGGAAGAGATTGAATTATGTGAGCGTTATCTTGCGCTTGAGCGTTTACGTTTGGGTGACCGCTTGGTCATGGACTGGCGTTTGCCCAACGAAGATACCTTGTATGATCTATCTATTCCGTCGTTGACGTTGCAACCCTTGTTGGAAAATGCGGTCTATCATGGGGTTGAGTCGCGCAGCGAACCGAGTACGATTAGTGTTTTAGTCGAGTCTGATCTAGATGAGGTCAGAATCGTGGTGACAAATCCGTGTCAAGCTGGTACAAAAAACCGGAGTGGCAATCGAATGGCGCTTGATAATATCGAGGAACGCCTTCGGGTATATTATGGGCCGTTAGCCCGCCTGTCTGTCTACCAAGGCGATGGCTTGTTTACGGTTTATCTGTCCTATCCGCAAGACAGCACAATAACAAATGCATGATGCATGTTGCATGCTGGCAAGGAGGAATGCATGAAAATTCTGGTTTGCGATGACGAACCACTGGCCCGCGAGCGTCTGAGCCGTATGGTTCAAGAAGCTGGACATACGGTCGTCGCACAGGCCATTAATGGGCTGGATGCACTGGAGAAGGTGCGCCAATACCAACCGGATATCCTGTTCTTGGATGTACGGATGCCCGAAATGGATGGGATTCGTTGTGCTGAGGCGCTCAGTTGCCTTGAGAGTCCGCCTGCTGTGATCTTTGTGACAGCGTTTGATCAACATGCGATTGATGCGTTTCGGACGCAAGCCATTGGCTATTTGCTCAAACCGGTCAATCGGAATGATCTGGCCGATGTGTTGGGTCGTGCGGGGCGTCTAAATGCCGCACAAGTGAATCATTTGCGCGAGCTTGAAAATCCGCACTCTCGACCGATGCGCAATCATATTGCAGCCCGTACCCATCGGGGGATGGAGCTGATTCCTGTGGACAGCATTTATTATTTTTTGGCGGATCAAAAATATGTCACGGTGCGTCATGCATCTGGACAGGTGTTAATTGATGAAACGTTAAAAGAGCTAGAAACCGAATTTGGTAATCGTTTTATTCGGATTCATCGTAATGCATTGTTGGCAATTCCTTTTTTAGAGGGATTGGAAATGATTGCAACAGGACAATATCAAGTGCGTTTTCGTGGGATTCCCGAGCGTTTGGCGGTGAGTCGGCGGCATTTACCGCAGCTACGCGACAAAATGCACACCTTGTAATGCGGGCGTTAGGCATCTCAATAGAGATGCCGTGATGTCTGTCTTCACGCCATCGCTTTCTTCATAACCGGCTTTGTGCCGGTTTTTGATATTTGAGCGCTGATCGTTCAGATGATGCCGTTGACTTGTCGTGTGTCGGTCGATTTGGCATGCTAGCCCCATCTGTTTGGATGAGTTGCCCATGCGCCTACTAAAAATCGCCACACGTCAAAGCCCGTTGGCTTTGTGGCAGGCTGAGCATATTAAAGCCCGTTTGTTGGCGTTGTATCCTGATCTTGCGGTTGAGCTGGTGACCTTTGTCACCCAAGGCGACCGTATTTTAGACACCCCATTAGCCAAAATTGGCGGCAAGGGGTTGTTTGTCAAAGAGTTGGAAAACGCATTATTGGATGGACGTGCCGACTTGGCTGTTCATTCGATTAAAGATGTTCCCATGAGTCTGCCTGACGGTTTGTGTTTGCCGGTCATTTGCGAGCGTGAAGACCCTACCGATGCCTTTGTGTCCAACCAGTACGCCACCTTGGCCGACCTGCCACAGGGCGCACGTCTAGGCACATCCAGTCTACGTCGTCGTAGCCAATTGCAGTTTTTGCGTCCTGACTTAAACATTATTGATTTGCGCGGCAACGTGGGTACACGGTTGGGCAAACTTGATGCGGGTGAATACGATGCGATCATTTTGGCCAGTGCCGGATTGATGCGGCTCAATTTACACTCACGGATCAATGAACGGCTGGACACGACTTTAAGCCTGCCTGCGGTCGGACAGGGTGCGTTGGGTCTAGAGTGCCGTGCTGGCGATGCTCCAGTATTGAATTTGATTGCGCCATTAGCCCATACCGACACAGACGCGTGTGTGCGTGCCGAGCGGGCTTTTAATCAGCGCCTCATGGGCGGGTGTCAGGTACCGATTGCAGGGTATGCCACCCTGACGACGGGTCAATTACGGTTGCAAGGGCGGGTGGGCAGTGTGGATGGTCGTGAGCTGTTGTGTGATGAACTCACCGGTTCGATTCACGAGGGGGAGCGCATGGGCGTGCTGCTGGCCGAGCGCCTCTTGGCCGCAGGGGCAGATCGATTATTAGCGTTGCTTGATCACTGACGACTACGCCTATGCCTCGCTCAACGGCTCACCTGCACGTATTAAATACCCGCCCCGCAGATCGTGCCGAACCACTGACGCTGGCGCTGCGTCAGGCGGGATATACCGTGTCGACCTTACCGTTGTTGGCATTTGAGCGCTGCGTGCCTGAGTGGTCTAGCCCCGAGTTGCTGGCATTGCATCAGTTGGCACAGGTGGTGATTGTGGTGAGTCCGATGGCGGCTGAGTGTGGCTTGACCCACTGGGCCTGCGCTGGTGTAGCGGTCGGTACCCTGCCGACACAGTGGGTGGCGGTCGGGGCGGCGACGGCCGCACTGCTACAGGCTGCCGGTTTAGACCCAATATGTCCAACCGAGCAAAACAGTGAAGGTCTGCTGGCCTTGCCCAGTGTGCGGCAGTGTCGGTCGGGTGATACGGTGGTGGTGTGGCGTGGACAAGGCGGTCGCCCCTTGATTCAGCAGACCTTGTTGGACAAAGGGGTCTCATTACAGAGCATCTTGTGGTACAAGCGAGTGTATCCTCCGCAGGCTGTGCAGCAATGGCAGACGTTGCGGATGCAGGCTGAGGTTCCGCATGTGGTGTTAATCTCCAGCGGTGAGGCATGGCAAAACTGGCAGCAGTTGGCCGGTGTGGATGCGTATGTACCGTGGTTACTGGTATTGGGCGAGCGCTTACACGCCATGATTGCTCACCAGACGTCCAGAATCAGCCAAGTTCCATCGCTCAATCCTGCTGTGATTCAACAGGCACTCTGGCACCTTCAACAGGCTCAACAACTATGAGTAAAAAAACCTCGGGTGTGCTAGGGCTATTGATGATTCTGTGGTTAGGAACCGCTGGTGTGGGGAGTTGGTTAATCAACCAGCAAGCCATACAGCTTGACGCAATGCATCAAGATCAACAAAAAATGACCTTACAAATAGCTGATCTAAATGACCGCTTAGTGGCCACAGTTCGGCAAAAAACTGATCCACTGATGAATGCAACTCCCGCTAATTTTTCGTCTACGCAAGCCTCTAGTGCATTGATGTATAAAATTATTCGTCAGGGATTGGCGTTAGCCCAAACTGCATTAGCGCATGATCAGCCGTCAGTCGCATTAACCTTGTTGATGCAAACTGAGCAGCGTTTAAAGACCAGTGAAGCCAGTGTGTTAGCACCAGCATTAACCAATGGTTTGATCAGGCAGATTCAGCTTGATAGCGCTCGATTACGTCAGTTAGGTGATAAACAACATCAAGCCCGACAGCAACTTGATGTGGCTTTGTCACGGGTACAGCGTCTGCTGAGCATGACGGCGACGAATGGTCCATCGCTTGCGCCAACATTACCCACCAATGAGCCTGTTTTACCAATACAACCCGTGCTGCCTTCGTTATGGCAGCGTTTACAGCATTTGGTGCAAATTGAGCCAGCCCAGACAGGGGTACAGGCATCCATTGCCATTCGTGCATTAACCTGTCATCAGGTCGCCTTGACGTTAGGTCAGGCACGATTGGCCATTCAACAACAACAACTGGATCAAGCACAGGGGCTGATACGAGAGGCACAACAACAGATTCATACATTACCTGATGCAAATGCCCGTCAAATCGACCAGTTATTATTGACCCTTTTGGCCATGCCCGCTCCCTCACCCCTACAAATTGATGCCTTGGCATTGCTGCCTGAGCAGGCACCATAATGGGTATGAATCTGTCCGTACTTTTACTTTTATTTGTCTTGCTCTTTTTGGCTGGTGCTGTATTGGCCAGTGCAGTGATGCAGGACGCAGGATATGTATTGTTGGTTTGGCAAGGTTGGCAAATGCAAACCAGCATTGGTTTATTGTTGGTCTTGTTGCTCAGCGTGGTGATTGTGTTGATGCTGGGTCTTTTACTTTTAGGATCATTGGTGGTTTGGCCGCAACGTCGTCGTCGGCAACAACAGGCCAAGCAAGTTGCTCATCAACTCCGGCAATTTGAGCGCGCCGCTGTGTATCGGCTATTTCAAAACTCAAAACATGCGTTTGATTGCTTGCAAATTCCACAGCCTCTGATGCAATCAAGTCTGTTGCCTTTATTGCAAGCAGGTCAGGCCTTAGATGCTGGGTTATATACGTCCGCGCATGAATCGTTAGCACGAGTGCCGCGTGAAGCCGATGAGCTTGCCATGTTGCTGCACATTCGCTTGGCGCTGGCCGAAAACGATGACCATATCATTCGGACACGTATGCAATTTTTACGCACCATGCCACCTGACCAAGCACGGCAGCAGTTTGAACCAGTGGTATTGGCTTATTTAGACCAGTTATGGGTCGATTGGGCGGTACAGCAGCCGTGGCAAGCCTTGCATCATTATATGCCTGCACAATTAAACATTAGCCAATGGTCGCAACTGTTACATGCCCTATGGCTGGCGCTGCCACAGGCTCAAGAGGCCGACCATACCCGATTACAAGCCTGCTTTGAGGCGCAGTCCGAGACCCAGACACACCCAAATGCATTGGCATGGGTACGCGTCTTGGTGTTGACCCCTTGGGGAATTGCCCTTGCATGGCAACTGTTGCAGCAGGTCTTGGCACATCATTTTGAACCCAAACTGATGCCATACCTCATGCTATTGGCCCGAGATTTTGCCTTGCCTATTGGTGATCAACGGGTCGATGAACTGCTCAACCAACTTGAGGCTCGATATCCGGGTCAACCGAGTCTGCGGTTAGCGCAGGCGCGTTGGCAAGATGCCATTGGACAGCCCCACCAAGCTGATCTTTTGGCGCAGGACTGGCCTGCTGACTGTGTGTCTGCACGTTTAAGCATTTTGCGTGAGTTGGATCGACATCCAGCCTTACAACTGCCATTGTCCTGTGCGGTGTATGCGTTTGCGTTTTTAGGAGAGTGCTAAGTGAATGTGATTAAAGAGTGCCCGATTGTGCATCATCAACAGGTGGCATGGGGCGACATGGACGCCTTTGGTCATGTCAATAATGTGATGTATTACCGGTACATTGAAAGCGCTCGGATTGAATATCTGACCCAAATTGATGCCTTCTCAGGCGGCTTGGTCAGTGTGGTATCGTCCAGCAGTTGCCGGTTTTATCGTCCGGTTTATTACCCTGATGTGCTTAAAATTGGCGCACGCGTGGTTGAAATTCGTAATTCGGGTTTTCGCATGGCCTATGTGATTCATAGCAATCAACAAGGTCAGATGGTCGCCACGGGCGAAGCCATTGTGGTGATGGTTGACGCGGCCACCTTTGAAAAAGCAGCGCTTCCCATGTCATTGCGGCAAAAAATTGCCCGTCTAGAAGCCAGTGTGGGGCACGACTTACAACTGACTGAACCCAGCGAAAAAAGCCGCTTAAGCGAGTTGGGGCGTGCGTTGCGCGATAACCTAGATCAGATTGTGCCAAAAATTGGCAAATAAACCGCAACATGTGATGAGGCAAAAAAGGCGCATGGTTCGCCTTTTTTGCTGATATTTGGTACTGACTTAAAGCCGCATCTCAATGCCCAAATCAGCCAAATATCGCTTGGCTTCTGGAATGGTATGCTGACCAAAGTGAAAAATACTGGCCGCCAGTACCGCATCTGCACCACCGTGCAAAATGCCATCGGCCAAATGCTGCAAATTGCCCACGCCACCCGAAGCGATGGTCGGAATATTGACCCGATCATTAATGGCACGCATCAAGCCCAGATCGTAACCGGCTTTGGTGCCGTCGGCATCCATACTGGTGACCAGCAGCTCACCCGCGCCTAAGTTTGCCATTTTGACCGCCCATTCGACCGCATTAATGCCGGTTTCTTTGCGGCCACCGTGGGTAAAAATCTCCCAACGCGGCTGTCCATTGAGGTCGGCGACGCGCTTGGCATCAATCGCCACCACAATGCACTGTGCGCCAAAGCGGGCAGAGGCTTCACCGACAAATTCGGGCGTAAACACCGCTGCCGAATTGATCGACACCTTATCGGCACCAGCGTTTAACAACTGACGAATATCTTCCAGCTTGCGTACACCACCGCCAACCGTGAGCGGCACAAATACGGTCTCGGCCATGCGTTCAACGGTGCGATAAGTGGTATCACGGCCATGATGGGTCGCGGTAATGTCCAAAAAAGTAATTTCGTCCGCGCCTTGCTCGTTATAACGACGGGCAACTTCAACGGGATCACCCGCATCACGAATGTCCAAAAACTGCACGCCTTTAACGACGCGGCCATTGTCAACATCCAGACAGGGAATAATGCGTTTGGCCAACATGGCAAGCTCCGTAGATTTGTCGCAGCGCGACGGGATCAGGGGCGCTATAGTAACAAAACCGCACCACCGAAGGGTCAATCATGTCTGTGTATACCGTGCTATCTGCCGAGCAAATCAATCAATTTGCCCAAGGTTATGGCCAAACCGTTCAGACCATCACCCCAATCCAAAACGGCATTGAAAACAGCAATTGGTTTGTAGACATGACCAATGGGCAGCGTGCCGTATTGACCGTGTTTGAAGAGTTAGACCTTGCGGGTGCAACAGGCTTGGCGGGGCTGCTGGATGGTATTGCGGCGCAAGGGTTGCCGGTGGCCGCGCCGTGGCGCAATCAGGCGGGACAACGCCTGTCGGTATTGGTCGACAAACCCGCGCAACTTGCACCGTGCTTGCAAGGGCAGCACCCCATGCAGCCGACGCCTGCGCAATGTGCGGCGATGGGTGAGGGCTTGGCACGCTTGCATATGGCAATGCAGTCGGTTGCCTTTGACAAAACCAATGCGCATGGTCAGACATGGTGGCAGTACACCGCAAGCACATTAACGCCGAGCATGAATGCCGATGACCAGACCTTGCTTGAGGGGCTATTTGCCCAGTTTGCCGCGATACAAACACAGGTGGAGACGTTGCCGCGTGGGCTGATTCATGGGGATTTGTTTCGGGATAACACCTTGTTTGATGGTGATGGGCTGACCGGAATCTTAGATTTTTCAGAATGTTGTGTGGATGACTACCTGTTAGATATTGCCATTACGCTGAATGATTTTTGCAGTGCTTGGCCGAGTGTGCAGTTGGATCAGGCCAAAAAAACCGCGTTTATTGCCGGTTATCAGCAGGTGAGAGCCTTCACCACCGATGAACAAAACGCCTTGCCAGTGTATTTGGCAATGGCGGCAGGGCGGTTTTGGTTGTCGCGGCTACAGGTGGCCGAGCGTAATGCCAGTGAAGGCCGTGTGAGCGAGCATGTGTTGCAAAAAGACCCGAATGAGATGTGTGAGATGGTGCGGGATCGGCTGTGTGTATCTATACATAACGCCAATCATGGATAAGATATTTTCTATATAATTGATATTTATATAAAATATATCAGTCATTCCCTGAGTGGCTTTACGCGATATATCGCTCATGCGCAAGACGGGAATCCATGCAAAATTTGATAGATTCCTTGAGTGGCACTGCCACGCAAGGCGACAACGATAATTTTTTAAATTAAAAAAATCAATGAGTTGATTTTTTGTTATCCATGATTCACGTTAAGTATTGTCTGTTACGAACGATGGATGGGGCTTTTTTGGGGTGATGTTTTTGAGTGAGTCCAGCTTTTAACAAAAATCACATCCATGCAATTGCTGCTTATGGCCTGATCAAATGTATTTGTATTTCGAGGCGATTCCTGTATAGTATCCCAAGTTTTTATTCGCTGTGAATGAAGTGTGTGTGTTTATTTCATTCCAATCTTGTTTTTGATGAGTAGAGAAATGTATGAGTATGGAAAAAAACAAGTTGTCATTTATATTAATCACACTGGCTTGTCTTATGTATGGATGTAGCAGAGAAGCTAATGTAGAGTTGGAGCAAGGTCATTATAGTCCAAAAATTGATGTGGCAGAGGATATGAAAAATCCACCAATAGAACAGCTCAGACGTAGTGAATGATCGCATAGGTTTCTGACTTATCAGTCAGAATTTAGAGATTTTTAAGATTCAAAAGAAACAAGCAATTTAACCAAGAGTGCAAAAAATAATTTAGCTATTTCGACTGGCTATCTTTTGTATTCTAAACTGATTTATTCATCTTAGGTGCCATATGAGCAAGTTTAGTAGCTATTTAATCAATAGCGTTTTTTTATTAGCCACTTCCTTGACTTATGCTGCACCAACACCTAATGGGGACGCAGTCTCTCAGTCATATGTTGCTAGTGAGAGCTTGCAAACACAAGAGCATGTACCTGGCATTAGCTTGCTTGGTGGGCAGATCACCCATAATCAACCAGTTATTTCCGGTCGTTTGCCCTATGTGATGTCATATGTGGGTTCAGTGCGTAATAGCATATCGGCATCAAATGATTACTTCGATCAGTTTTTAACAACAGGTGGCTGGACTGATAATTATCAAAACAGCATTAGATTTATCAAATCTAATGCTGATGTCAACAATACTAATATTGGTTACTATATCGTCCGTCTACCAGGCTCTACAAGAGATATTTGGTTAAGGAATACCGATGCACTTTGCCCTCTTACTCGTGGATACTCCTCAGATGCACTAGGCTATATTGTTTATAAAAATGCAGCAAATATGGCATGGTCTTGCGATACTAGAGGGTATAAAATAACAACGAACTCTGGCGGTGGAGTGACGATTAATTACCGTGGAACCGCATATACATCCACAACAACATCAATTAATCAGTCTGGCATGTACTACTATCGCATTGCCAAGGTCACACAACCCCAAGGTAAAGAACTGACATTTGGTTATGACTCTGGCATGAATATGCTTAGTGTTGCTGATAACTTGAATAATAAAATTATCTTTACAAGAACCTATAAAGTAGGCGCTACTCAGACTGCCGCAGAGAAGCGGCTGATTAATAAGATTTCGTTAACTAGTGGCACAGGTACCAGCCAAATTTCGACTATTACGTATGACTCTTATAACAGTCAAGATGCTAACGGAAGTCAAGGATCAATATATTATCCAACTTCAGTAACTTCAACTGCCAATGGAAAAACCACATTTGGCTATACGCCTATTCAACAGTGGGGCATTGAAGGGTATTTGATATATACAGGTAAAACAATTGTAAATACAAAAGCTGCCATACTAACTTCGATCAAAAATAGCGCAAATGCGATTATTAGAGAATGGTTGGTCACACAAAATTATGCCAACTATGATTCTAGTACTAAAAATTATGGAACAGCACAGGTCACGTTGCAAGTTCGTTCACCAGTCGGTTTGAGCTATGCTCAAGACTATACCGTGGATTATAACGATAACGCACGGACAGTTCATTTAACTAATCGTGCAATATCTAATGCTGAGGCGAATTATCTTTTATCTGCTAAAGCTGTAGCATATGTCTATGGTGGTACCACATATTACGATGATAGTGAGTTATCTATAGTGGCTTCTGGTCGCCTTTCACCACCAGAATTTTCTGTGTTAACAATTGATAATAATATTCCTACCGGATTTGTTCTCGATATTTGGAGAGATTATATTAAAAGCGCACAAACTGCTAATGGTCTACTCATAGAGCAAAAAATTGACACTGAAGGTCGATTAATCACTAAAAATCTAACTGCAGAAAAAACAGTAAAAGAATTCACTTATAGCTACGATGCACTATCCACAGGTGCTGTGAATCCCTTTATCATTCCAACCAAGGTTGTGACACCTTATCAAACCATTATCAATGTGGTAAATGAAAAAGGGCAGATCACTAGCCAGACTCAAGGATCAGCGCAAACGGGTAGTAGCAGCAAGACGATTGCCTATACTTATAATGCCCAAGGTTTACCGTTTACCATTGATGGCCCTCTAGCAGGTCAGGGTGATGTCGTCACCTACACCTATGACTCCTATGGTAATAAGGCATCTGAAAGCCAAGTCGTCAATGGCGTAACCCGATCTACTCAATATTTGGCATACAACTCGTTGGCGCAACCTGAACGTATTGTTTATCCAAATGGTCTTGTTGATCAATTTTTTTACAATACTGATGGAACGCTACAAAAAACAGTGCATGGTACTGGTGGAACGACAGGTGATATTTCGGGTCAGACAATCAGCTATACCTATGATTCACTCAAGCGAGTCAAGACGGAAACCAGCCCTGATGGTGAAGTTACCGGATATGAGTATGATTCTTTAGGACGTGTTATAAAAATTACCCTTCCAACAGGGGGCGTCACTAATAAAACTTACTATTCAAATAATGTGGTTAGTGCTGAAGAAACCAAAGACGCAACAGGAACAATACTTGTGGGCAATTATCAAACACTTGATGATTCTGGTCGTGTTTACTCAAGGCGGGTTGGAGATAATTCGGTTCAGTATTATACCTATGATCTTAATAATAATTTAAAAGAAATGAGAACTGGTCTTGGTATTTTTGAGTACTGGACTTTTGATGGCTTCAATCGTATGAGAAGCCATACAAATGGTAATGGTGAGGTTGAAACTAGATCATATGACTTACAGGATAATGTTATATCAGCGAAAGATGCCATAAATGCTGGCTCTAACCCAATTGAATACATCAATGGAGGTGTACTGAAAAAAGAAACCAATGCAGATTTTGATACCAAGACCTATGGCTATGATGCATCTGATCGGTTAGTTCAATCGGTACATAACTCGCGTCAGTGCAACTATATCAACATAGACGTATTAGGGCGGCCATCAAATGGATGGTGTACTCAGAACAACACGTCTACTGTAAATAATGCACTCATTCACGACTATTCCTATCTATACGATAATAGTCGCTTTGGTGTTTTAGATGCTGCCAACTCCGTTAATAATCTCTTTGGCACAGATACCTCATATACTTATGATGATTATAATCGTATTCTGAGTAAAACACAGAATACCCGTGCGATCACTCAGTGGGGTGGAACACAGCCCATCCGTACGGTTTCTTATACCTACAGTACAGGTGGAAAGATAACCTCAATGACCTTGCCCTCTGGTCGTCAGGTGAGCTACGTATATACCCCTCAAACCGGTCAGTTAAGCAGTGTTCAATTGAATGGATCCAATTTGATCAATATCGTCAAACACAATGGTGCAGGGCAAACTCTGTCTTGGATATGGGGGAATGATTCAGCCTATAATATTGCGTATGACTTCAGTAAAAATGGTAGTATTAAAACCATTACTAATACTGACTCGGAAAATGTTCAAAACTATAAAGCAGATTATGATTTTAATAATGACGGAATGATCCTCTCTATTGCAGGATTGAATACAAAGGATAGTTATACTTATGATAAAGTGAGTCGCTTACTCACAGAGAATCGTCTTAATGTGAGGACAAGCACAGCGGTCTTTGGGGCAACATACACCTACGATAGAAACGGTAACCGTTTAAGCTTGGCGGCCACAGGTGCGCATCAGCAGCCTGCCGCGAATGTATCTTATACCCATAAGGCAAATAGCAACCGCTTAGCCACTCTTACGCGAGAAGGGGTTGTCACAACACCCTCACATCTTACTGAAGGTGAGTTGCAACTGGACTTTGCAGGTGTTTATGATGCGGCGGGTCAACGTCGTTGGAGCGGTAGGCGTAATGGTGATACCACGTTGCCACAGTACTATATGGCTTATAACCATAAACGCGAACGTACGGTACGCTCGATTCAAAATAATGGTGCAAGCTGGAACAGCAACGCCATTCAGTATGTATACGATGAAGCCAGTCACCTGATTGGTGAATATAAATCTAATGGTACTCCTCTTGTTGAGTATGTCTGGAAAGGCGATGTCCCTATTGCTGCGATCTATGGCACCACCAGTGCGACCAAGATTTATTACATTGTGACCGATGCCCAAAACACTCCACGCCGTTTGATTGACAGTAGCAACAATGCGGTGGTGTGGGCATGGGACAGCACAGCGTTTGGGGTTGCCCCACCGAGTATTGAAACGGTAAAGTTCAACCTGCGCTTTCCGGGTCAGTACTATGATGCGATCACCAAGCAGCATTACAACCTAAACCGCTACTACAACCCAGAGATTGGGCGGTATATGGAGGCTGATCCGATTGGGCTTGAGGGTGGGTTGAATCCTTATGCGTATGCGGGGAGTAATCCAGTCATGAATGTGGACGCTAATGGACTAAAAATTATTTTTGCACCAAGCGCTTCAAAGGAATTCATTAGCGATTTCCAGCGAGTTAGAGATAAAGCCAAAAAATTAGGATTTGGTATGTGGTTTGACTATTTGGATCAAAATACTCAAAATATTATGGTTCAGCCAAGTAATAATACGATGTCTGCAGTCGATAACAATGGAAATATAAAGTGGGATAGTCGGA
>JBEANQ010000014.1:0-24711 GCA_041165345.1 Pseudomonadota bacterium | reverse complement strand
CGATTGTGATGGATGGTCAGGCCATGAACATCACGTTGACCAGCTACATGGACAAATTAGAAGTGGGCATTATTGCGTGCCGTCGGACGCTGCCTCGCATTCAAAGCCTGCTGAGCTTGCTTGAAGACGAGATTCAAAACTTTGAACATCTCACCGCGCATATTCCAGACCCTGCATAAGCTGGCGTAGCAATACTCAGCCCTACGCCACGGCGTGGGGCTTTTTTTACCGCATAACCATCCAACAACCAACTATAAAAAACTGCTAAATGGCAAAAAAGGCACTAAATCACCCTGTTGCACTGTCAATCCTGCTTCAATACAGGCAAACCCATCGGCCCACACCGCCGATGACAGCACGCCACTGCTTTGATTAGGATGCGCGACCAACTGCCCCGCTTGAATTTGCACACGCATATATTCGCGCCGACCTTGTGGTTTAGGCCGACTAAATGCCGCAGGCAATGCAAACGATTGTGGCAACAGCGCCGTGCATTGGCCTTGCAAGCGTTTGATATAAGGCAATAGCACCACCAACGCCGTCACCCATACCGACTGTGGATTACCGGGTAAACCGACTAATGGTACAGACTGCCCTTGATGATGTACCTGTCCCCACACCAATGGCTTACCGGGTTTGATCGCCAGCTTCCAATGGTCAATCTGACCCATCTGCGCCAAGACGGTCTTCAAATGATCGGCATCACCGACTGATGCCCCACCACTGCTTAAAATCACATCACTACAGGCGGCGGCATCACGCAAGGCGCGCTCGAGTTGCGTGGGTTGATCGGCCACAATCTGAAACAGGCTCACCACCGCCCCCCATTGCTGTACCAAGGCACACAGCAACGGGCCGTTACTGTTATGAATCTGCCCTTCGGCCAGTGGCTGCCCCACCTCAACCAGTTCATCACCAGTGGACAGCACCGCCACGCGCAAACGCTGATACACCGCGACCTCCGCACAGCCCACGCTGGCCAGCAAACCCAGCTCGGCAGCACCCAAACGTGTTCCGGCAGCCAACACCATCTGCCCAATCGCCACATCTTGACCGGCACGGCGAATGTTGTCGCCTCGCGTTGGCACGGGGTCAATCTGAATCAGGTCACCGTGATCAGTGGTCTGCTGTGTGGTGTTTTCTTGCATGACAACCGTATCTGCCCCAACAGGAATGGGCGCACCCGTAAAAATCCGCATGACCGTGTGCGGCGCAAGGACCGCTGGAACTTGACCGGCATACGCCACGCCATGACGGTGCAAGCCTTGTGCAGGCGCTGTGGTGAAATCGGCCCATTGACCGGCATAGCCATCCATGGCGCTGTTGTCGAGCGGTGGCACTGGCACACGGGCATGATAATCATGTGCTAACACGCGCCCCAACGCATCTGCCAACGCACATTGCACAATGGGCAATGGCGCTTGGCCTGCGGCGGCTGTCAGCAATGTGGTCACGAGGGTATCGACGGGGGTCAAGGAGGCAGACATAAGGACGCGGCAACAACAGAAGATGCCCGAGTATAACGTTTTTGATGTGGAGGTTAGCCAGACGGAGCGCGCATCAGTGACCGGTGTTCAGCAGCATAGTCACCAAGCATGACCACTGATGCACACGAACAGCGTTAGGCTTTGTGCGGCAAATGACAACGGCGGCGCAGCGCTTCACACGCCTTGATGATCATGGTTTCGGTAATCTGAATTTCTTGTCCTTGGTCATCGACCAAATGACACACCGACAACGCACGATGGTGTTGTTGGCGTAAGGCCTGCGCATTCGGTTGAACATGATTAACAGGATAAATGGGCATCATCGTGAACCTCAGGTGCGGTCTAGATGACCAGCGTTTTATGAATCACTGAGGTCAGTATAGGACGGGTCAATGACGATTCGATGCAAAGTTCTGCCGAATCTGTAACACCTTTTAATACCTGAGAATGATTCTTAAAGGTTAGGGCGTGCGGCCACACCTGTGGCAAGTGGCCGCAACGGTTTAACTCAGCACAATGTCATATTGTTCTTGGGTATACAGGCTTTCGACCTGAAACTTGATCACACGGTCAATAAAATGCTCGAGATCTGACACCGCAGGCGCTTCGGTGGACAGTAATCGGTCGATAATGGCCGGACCTGCCACCACGGTATAGCCACTTGGGGCGTCATAGGCACGGGCGCAGCGTAAAATCTCACGGAAGATTTCGTAGCAGACTGTTTCGGCGGTTTTGACAAAGCCACGGCCATCACAGGTGGGGCAAGATTCGCACAGCAAATGCTCAAGTGATTCGCGGGTGCGCTTGCGGGTCATTTCGACCAGTCCCAACTCGGACACTTGGGTGATTTTGGTTTTGGCATGGTCACGCGTGAGCATTTTTTCGAGCGATTTCATCACTTCATCGCGATGCCCCTGCTCTTGCATGTCAATAAAATCTAAAATAATAATGCCGCCTAAGTTGCGCAAACGCAGTTGTCTGGCAATGACATGAGTGGCTTCGAGGTTGGTTTTAAACACCGTGTCTTCGAGGGTACGGCCACCCACAAACGAGCCGGTGTTGACGTCAATGGTCGTCATGGCTTCAGTCTGATCAATCATCAGATAACCGCCAGATTTTAACGCGACACGGGTTTGCAGCGCTTTTTGTAGGTCGTCTTCGACATTGTGCAAGTCAAATAACGGGCGTTCACCCGGGTAATGGTTCAGCGCAGGCAGCACAGAGGGCACAAATTCTTCGACAAACTCGCAGACTTTGGCGTGAATCTCACGCGAGTCGACATAAATTTTGCTGGTTTGTTCGCCAGCAAGGTCACGAATAATCCGTTGCGGCAGGGGCAGTTCTTCAAAAATAAGTCCGGTTGCGGGCACACTGCGTTGACGTTGCTGTACCACTTCCCACAGCCGCGCCAAATAGTGCATGTCTTGCTCGAGACGCTCACGGGTCACGCCTTCAGCAGCGGTACGCACAATCACGCCACCGGGCAATTGATATTCAGTTTGAATGGCTTCGATCAGTGCTTTGAGACGCTCACGCTCTTCTGACGACTCAATCCGTTGGCTAATGCCAATATGTTGGCCGTAAGGCATTAATACCAAATAACGCGAGGGAATCGACAGGTCGGTGGACAGTCGTGCCCCTTTGCTGCCCAGCATGTCTTTCATCACTTGAACGGTGATGGTTTGGCCAGTTTGCAGCAGTTCATGCACACTCGGAATCGGCTGTGTTCTCGGCCAGACCATGTCATTGACATGTAAAAACGCTGTACGCGATAGACCAATTTCAATAAAAGCAGCCTGCATACCGGGCAACACACGAACGACTTTACCGTTGTAAATATTGCCTACCAAGCCACGACGGGCTGTGCGTTCAACAAACAGTTCTTGCACAATGCCATTTTCGACCAGTGCAACACGGCATTCCATTGGGGTGACGTTAATCAGCAGTTCTTCAGCCATGAGATGCGTATTTCCTATCCGTGTTGCGCGAGACGTTCGAGTAACGCCAAGGTTTCGACCAAGGGTAAACCCACCACATTGCTATAACTGCCTTGGATCGCTGGAATAAACGCAGCGCCTCGGCCTTGAATGGCATACGCACCGGCCTTGCCAATCGGCTCACCGGTGTCCCAGTACGCTTGCATCATGGCGGGGGTCAGTGGCAAAAAGGTCACGGTCGTCACCACATGAGTACACAACATGCGCTCACCACAGGCCACTGCAACGCCGGTCATGACCTTGTGCGAGCGGCCAGACAGCAAGCGCCACATGGCAAAAGCGTCTTCACGGTCTGTGGGTTTGCCCAAAATCTGACCATCCACCGTGACGGTGGTGTCGGCAGCAATGACGGTACAGTCTGCGGGTAAATGTGCTTGTGCTGCACGGGTTTTTTGTTGTGCTAATCGACAGACATAGGCATCGGGGGCTTCGTTGGGCAGGCAGGACTCATCTATTTCAAACACCTGTACCGAAAATATCAGCCCCACTTGGGTTAATAATTCACGCCGGCGTGGAGAGCCTGAAGCTAAAACAATCATGTGCGCCACCGCCTTAACAGATAAACCAAGAGAGGCCACACCAATACACTGGGCAACCATGGACGCCAATGCGCCAAGGACAAATCCAGACCTGTGATTTTTTGCAGCACAAACAACACCAACAAATGTAAAAAGCAAGCCACTAACGCAATGACCCATAAGTTTAGAAAGGTCAAAATCCGTCGGTTTTGCGCCACATAACGCGCAGCAAAGGCCAGCAGAACAAAACTAAAGGCATGTTGGCCTAAAGGGCTATCGAGCATCAGATCACAGGCCATGCCCATACCAAACGCAAACCACATGCCACACCAAACAGGCTGGCACAGCACCCAAAACAGCATTACCATAAACATGAGCAGCGGCCGCAGACCCACCATGTCATACGGAATGGGATACACCGTACACACCGATGCAATCATAATGCTGAGAATAATGCCCCACAAAGGATCTTTCGGCTGGCCAATACGAGTTGTGCGGCTGAGTGAAAACATATCAAGGCGTGGCATACGGTTGCTCTCCTGCCAATGGAACAGAGAACAACAGCAGCACATGATGACCGCCTTCTAGTTGCGCCAATGGCTTTGCACTCACCTCTGCAAACTCGCCACCGCCATGTCGTTTAATATCGGTCACCGTGGCAATTGGGTATCCTGCGGGAAAGCGCTGCCCTAAGCCTGACGTGAGCAATCGGTCGCCTATTTTAATATCTGCGGTATTGGGCACATATTGCACACTTAAACGACCACTATCGCCCATACCCGATAAAATTCCTCGCATGCCCGTACGCTCAATACGAACAGAGGCGGAATGCTCTTTATCAGACAGCAGTAAAACCCTTGAACTGTGAGCAAACACATCTAATACCTGACCCATCACGCCGTGATCATCAAGCACCACTTGCCCAACAAATACATGGTCTTGTTGACCACGATTAATCACTAAAATATGACGAAGCGGATCGGTATCCGTACCAATGATTTCAGCAATCAGCATCCGGCCATCAATCATCAGAGGCGTATTGAGTAGACCACGCAAACGGGTATTTTCAGCAGAAAGTTCAGCGAGTTTTTGCAAGCGCACGCGCGACTGCAACAGCTCGGCTTGCATGGCGGTGTTTTCGCGGCGCAATTGGTCTTCAGATTTGGCTTGCTGGCTCAGCCACTCACCCGACAAGACCGGATAATTGGCCAGCGCATAAATGGGGTCAAAGGCAGCATGAACACGCGCCCGTAGTGGATCAAACCATTCGGGGTGCTGCCAGTCCACCACCATAAACACCATAGACGTGATGAGCGCGAACGCAAATGATCGCACTCCCGGTGCTTCACGACTGAAGATGTTTTGCTGCACCGGTTACGCCTGTTAAGAATGGAGAAGCAAAAAAAACCTTAACCCACAAACAACATATCGTGGTTGGGATCGTCGAAATACTCCAGCGCCTTACCCCCACCGCGTGTGACACAGGTCAATGGGTCTTCAGCCACCATCACAGGTAAACCCGTCTCGCGTGAGAGCAATTTGTCCAGCGACCGCAACAGCGCACCGCCACCGGTCAAAACAATGCCACGCTCGGCAATGTCAGCTGACAACTCTGGCGGTGTTTGCTCAAGCGCGGTTTTAACCGCACTGACAATCGAGGACAACGGATCTGAAATAGCGGACAGCACTTCGGTTGAATTAATCACAAATGACCGTGGCACACCTTCGGCCAAGTTACGACCGCGCACTTCAATTTCATCCACATGGCCATCGGCAAAGGCCATCCCAACTTCTTGCTTAATACGCTCGGCGGTGGTTTCGCCAATAATGCAGCCGTGAGCCTTGCGGACATAGTTGACGATATGTTCATCAAACAAATCTCCCCCCACGCGCAGAGATTCGGAATACACACAACCCGACAGCGAAATAATGGCGATTTCAGTGGTTCCACCACCAATATCCACCACCATCGAGCCACAGGCTTGCTCAACCGGTAGACCGGCACCAATGGCAGCAGCCATCGGTTCTTCTATCAGACGTACGTCCCGCGCACCGGCTTGTAAAACCGCCTCACGAATCGCACGACGCTCAACCAAGGTGGACTTACAGGGCACACACACCACAATACGAGGTGTAGGTGGAAATAAACGTTTTTCATGCACTTTGTGAATAAAGTACTGCAACATGGTTTCGGTGACTTCAAAGTCCGCAATCACGCCATCCTTGAGCGGACGAATCGCCGAAATATTGGCCGGTGTACGACCGAGCATTTGTTTGGCATCAATACCAACAGCAGCCACAGTTTTGCTCGAACCATGATGACGAATCGCAACCACAGTTGGCTCATCCAACACAATTCCCTGACCTGGCATATAGATCAGCGTGTTAGCGGTACCCAGATCAATGGCTAGATCCGTCGAAAACAGACCGAATAGGCGTTTGAGAATCACGAGGTATTCCAAGGAAGATGGACGAAAGAAAAATCAAAAGCGCAGGCTCGCAACTGTAACCAAATCACGCCATTTGGACAAGTCGGCGTCTTGTGATAACGTGCCGCAGATCCCAATTTCATGCACGTCTTTATCGCTTTTTTTGCCGAGGTATACATGGCTGATTCTACCGCCGATCTTTCTGCGCAAGATGTCCAAAACATCGCCGTTTTGGCTCGTTTGGCAATCTCCCCTCATGAGGCTGAGGGGTATGCCAGTAGCCTCAATCGCATTTTGGGTCTTATGGATCGTCTCAAGACCTTTGATACTGACGGTATTGTGCCTATGGCCAGCCCGCATGACAGCGCACAACCCCTGCGCGACGACCGCCCCACCGAACCCAACCGCCGCGACGCCTATCAAGCGGTTGCACCGGCCACCCAAGATGGCTTGTATTTGGTGCCTCGCGTCATCGAATAACCGTGCATTGCCCTGATCAAATTTTTCTGGAAACAAAACATGTCTGAACTGCATTTGCTCAGTTTGCGCGACCAAATGACTGGTTTGGCGCAAGGTCATTTTTCATCTGTCGAGCTGACCCGCCATTATTTAGACCGAATTGCGCGCCTAGACGGCACCATCAATAGCTTTATTACCGTCACTGCCGACCAAGCCTTAGCCCAAGCACAAGCTGCCGATCAAGCCCGTTCTGCCGGTACAGCAGGCCCGTTGACCGGTATTCCTTTGGCACAAAAAGATATCTTTTGCACGCTGGGGGTTCGCACCTCGGCAGGCTCTCGGATGCTGGACAACTTTGTGTCTCCGTATAACGCCACCGTCGTTGAGCGCTGCAATGCCGCAGGACTGGTCATGGTGGGCAAAACCAACATGGACGAGTTTGCGATGGGGTCGTCCAACGAAAGCTCATACTATGGCGCAGTCAAAAACCCGTGGTCACAAGACCGCGTGGCCGGTGGCTCATCCGGTGGCGCAGCGGCCGCACTGGCTGCCGACTTTGCGCCACTGGCGACCGGCACTGACACCGGTGGCTCAATCCGTCAACCGGCGGCTTTTTGTGGCTTAACCGGCTTAAAACCCACTTATGGCCGTGTGTCGCGTTTTGGCATGATCGCGTATGCGTCTAGCCTTGACCAAGGTGGCCCAATGGGACGCAGCGCGTTTGACTGTGCGCAATTGATGCAGGTGATGGCTGGACACGACAGCAAAGACTCCACCAGCGTGGATCGCCCTGTCGATGACTATATCGGCGGCTTACATCAACCGCTGCAAGGCTTACGGATTGGCCTACCGCGTCAGTATTTTGCTGACGGCCTTGATGCCGACGTGAAAGCCCGAATTTTAGACGCGCTCAAAGTGCTTGAAGGCATGGGCGCGATCTTGGTCGACATTGACCTTGCCACCACCGATGCGGCCATTCCAGCCTATTATTTGATCGCCCCTGCCGAAGCCTCATCCAATTTGTCGCGCTTTGACGGTGTGCGTTATGGCTATCGCTGTGCCGACCCCAAAGACTTGACCGACCTATACACACGCAGCCGTACCGAAGGCTTTGGCAACGAAGTACAACGCCGCATTCTGATTGGCACTTATGCGCTGTCTGCGGGTTACTACGATGCGTATTATTTGAAAGCACAAAAAGTACGTCGTCTGATTCAAAATGACTTTTTGCGTGCCTTTGAGCAATGCGACGTGATTGCTGGCCCAACTGCGCCCACCGTGGCGTATGGCTTAGGCGCTAAACAAGATCCGGTCTCGATGTACTTGGGCGACATCTACACCATTGCGGTCAACTTGGCGGGACTACCGGCCATTAGTGCGCCGTGTGGTTTTGACCACAGCACTGCGGCAAATGCCAATGGCACGGCGCTACCGGTCGGTCTGCAACTGATCGGCCCGTACTGGAGCGAAGCACGCTTGCTATCGGTGATTCATCAATACCAAGCACAAACCGATTGGCACAACCAACGCGCGCCGCTTGCACACGCAGAGGAGGCTTAACTCATGGCAAAACTCGTTCATGGTTGGGAAGTCGTCATTGGCCTTGAAATCCATTGCCAACTCAACACCCAAAGCAAAATTTTCTCGGGTTCGCCCACCACGTTTGGTGCAGAACCCAACACGCAAGCCAGCCTGATTGACCTCGCCCTACCGGGTGTGCTGCCGGTGCTCAACCGCGAAGTGGTCAACAAAGCCATTCGTTTTGGTCTGGGCATTGACGCCGAGATTGGCCGTGCCTCGGTGTTTGCGCGCAAAAACTATTTTTATCCCGACCTGCCTAAAGGCTATCAAATTAGCCAGATGGATCACCCGATTGTGGGCATTGGTCATGTCGACATTACCCTGCCTGATGGCAGCACCAAGCGTGTTGGCGTGACGCGTGCGCATTTGGAAGAAGACGCTGGTAAATCCCTGCATGAAGACTTTGCTGGTATGTCTGGCATTGACTTAAACCGTGCTGGTACGCCACTGCTCGAAATTGTGTCTGAACCCGACATGCGCTCGACCGAAGAAGCCGTGGCCTATGTGCGCAAAATTCATAGTCTGGTGCGTTGGTTGGGCATTAGTGACGGCAACATGGCCGAAGGCTCATTTCGCTGTGACTGCAACGTGTCGGTGCGCCAAGTGGGCGATGAATACGGCACCCGCTGTGAACTGAAAAATATCAACTCGTTCCGCTTTATTGAACGCGCCATTGATGCCGAAGTCGAACGGCAAATTGACCTGATCGAAGGCGGTGGCCGCGTCATTCAAGCCACCCGTCTGTATGATCCGGTCAAAAACGAAACCCGCTCGATGCGCAGCAAAGAAGAAGCCAACGACTACCGTTACTTCCCAGACCCCGACTTGCTGCCCGTGGTCATCACGCAAGACCAGATCGACGCCATCAAAGCCGACCTGCCAGAACTACCCGAAGCGCGTAAAACCCGCTTTGAAACGCAATTTGGCCTGTCTGACTATGATGCACGCGTGCTGACTGGTTCGCGTGAATTGGCCGATTTTTTTGAAGCCACTGTGGCTGCCGCAGGCGGTGACAGTGACGCCAAAGCCGCCGCCAACTGGGTGATGGGCGACTTGCTCGGTGCGCTGAACAAAGCCGATAAAGACATCACCGACTCGCCAGTCAATCCCGTGCAACTGGGGGGCATGATTGCCCGCATCAAAGACAACACCATCTCGGGCAAAATCGCCAAGACCGTGTTTGCCGACATGATGACCGGCTCAGGACACTCAGCCGATCACATCATCAATGAAAAAGGTCTCAAGCAAGAAACCGACACGGGTGCGATTGAAGCGATTATTCGTGACGTGTTGGCCGCCAACCCCGCAATGGTTGAAGACGTCAAAGGTGGCAAAGAAAAAGCCTTTAACGGCTTGGTGGGTCAAGTGATGAAAGCCAGTCGCGGCAAAGCCAACCCTGCCCAAGTCAATGACCTGATGAAAACCCTGTTGGCCCAATAAGCCGATGGGTCATCCCTGCCCCATCCGATGACGGGGCAGGGATGAGTATTTTGGGGCTATATTGATTTGACCCCTCAGATTGTCACAACTCAGGACGCTGCCGCGCAGACTTACCTGAACAAAAATATGGACTCATCGATCATGATAATACGTACCTACGGCGCTCCATGGGCATTGCTGCTGCTCGCTGGCAGTCTGGTAGGCTGCCAAAACCACCCCACAGACAAGCCCATTCATGCGGCACCGTTAGCCACGATCAAACCCTCTGCCCCATCTCATCCTCCTGAGGCCGACACCCCCACCAACAAACCCAATAAACCCATTAACAAGCCCAGCAAACCACGCAATAAACCGACATCAGAAGCCAGCACCTCTGTCACCATCGATACACCAAAATCAATACCCAACATCTCGCCCCCAGCAATCATCGAAAACGCCCCCATTGCTGTACCGCACATTGACCACCAAAAGCTCCCCTCTACACATATCTATAATAGTCTGATGCAACAAGCTGCTCAGCACCGACAACAAGGTCAACTCACCACAGCGATACACACCTATCAACAAGCTCAACAACTACGTCCACGCACTGCGGCTCCTTATGCCCGACTCAGTGAAATTGCACTTCAACAAGGCAATGCGAAACAAGCCGAACAACACGCTCGCGCAGGACTATATTTTGCCCAAGGAAGCACAGCCAAAAAAGGCTTTTGGCTGTTGATTGCGCTCTCGCTTGACGCACAGGGCAAACCCAAAGACGCGACGTTGGCACGCTACGAAGCCTCTCGTTTGCGCTAACACCATCCGGCCATACCGCATAAAAAAAGCCACTCAATCGAGTGGCTTCTGTGACCGCAAGCGCGTTATTTTACATCTTTAATATCATTGGCTGCACCACCGCCAAACAATGGACCCATGTTCTGGCCACCCGCACCGGCCTGCATGCCTTTCATCGCACGCATCATCTTCGTGATGCCACTCGGACTAGCGAGCTTTTTCATCATTTTTTCCATTTCGCTATGCTGTTTCAGCAAACGATTAATGTCCTGAACTTGCATCCCGCAACCCGCTGCAATCCGACGCTTACGACTGGCGTTGATCACATCCGGTTGGCGACGCTCTTGCAACGTCATCGACTGAATAATCGCTTCCATTTTTTTCATGGCGGATTCTGGCTTGGCGTCACTCACCGCCTGTTGCATTCCACTTCCACTCATACCCGGCAGTTTGTCCAAAAAGCCTGCCATACCGCCCATTGCACGCATTTGCTCAAATTGAGTCAGCATGTCTTCTAGGTTAAAGCCACCGCCGCGTTGCAGCTTTTTGGCCATTTTCTCGGCTTTTTCTTTGTCGATTTTACGCTCAACTTCTTCGACCAAGGACAACACATCGCCCATGCCCAAAATACGCTGTGCCACCCGCTCAGGATGAAACGGCTCAAGCGCATCTGACTTTTCGCCCATGCCCAAAAACTTAATCGGCTTACCGGTAATGGCACGTACTGACAACGCCGCACCCCCACGGGCATCCCCATCTGTCTTGGTCAAAATCACACCGGTCAACGGCAAGGCATCGTTAAAGGCCTTGGCAGTGTTGGCGGCGTCTTGGCCAGTCATGGCGTCAACCACAAACAACGTCTCAGTGGGGTTGATCGCGGCATGTAGCGCCTTGATTTCGTCCATCATCTCGCTGTCGATGTGCAGACGACCGGCGGTATCGACAATCAAGACATCCGAAAACTTAATTTTGGCCTGTTCAATGGCACGGGTGGCAATCGCAATTGGGGTCTCGTCCGTGCTGGACATGACAAACTCAGCGCCCACATCTCCGGCCACGGTTCGCAATTGCTCAATGGCGGCAGGGCGGTAAATATCCGCCGACACCATCATGACTTTTTTCTTTTGGCGCTCTTTTAAAAACCGCGCCAACTTGCCTGCGGTGGTGGTTTTACCCGCCCCTTGCAAACCGGCCAACAAAATAATCACTGGTGGCTTGCCATGCAGGTCAAGCGACTCGTTGGCCGCGCCCATCATGTGGGTCAATTGGTCATACACAATTTTGACAAATGCCTGACCGGGTGACAGCTGCTTCATCACTTCTTGGCCGAGCGCTTCGGCTTTAACTTTTTCAATAAACTCGCGGGCAACGGGCAAGGCCACATCAGCTTCAAGCAACGCCATTCGCACTTCACGCAGCGTGTCTTTGATGTTGTCTTCGGTAAGCTGTCCTGTTCCGGCAATATTGCGCAGGCTCTGGGACAGACGATCGGTCAATGTGTCGAACATGAGAATGCGAATCTTAAAAAATAAGCTCTAGGATAGAAAAATACCGCGCCGGATGCTATAGGATAAGAATCGATTGCATGACATCAATCCAGTTTTGTGTGTAGATGGTCAGCAGTTTTTAGATAGGAAACCGATTGACGGCATGAATGCGTTGTTGCTCCCCCTCATGATTTTTGCGCTGGCGGCCTATGCAGGCACGTTCTGGCACTTGTTTTCTCACCTATTGAGTAAGCGTCCACCACGCCGTGTTGCAACACTCAACCTATTGTTAATGGGTTTAGCACTACACGCCATCTTACTCTTCCCTTCTCTGATGACACCTAGTGGGCTTGATCTCAATATTTTTAATATTTTATCGTTGACGGGGTGGCTGATGTTGGCATTCTCGTTGATGTTTTCAACCTATCGTCCTGTATTGGGTCTGAATTTACTGGGTATTCCCGTTGCTGCAGGAGGGCTACTTGCAGGTGTCTTGTGTCATGCTCGATACGTACCACTACAACACACCAGCCAAGGTTTAGAGGCCCATATTTTACTGTCATTGGCTGCTTACTGTTTGTTACTCATGGCCGCCATTCAGGCCATTTTGATTCATGTACAAAATCGTGAGCTTAAACACCGCAGCGAAAGACGTATTTGGGTGGTCTTGCTACCCTCGCTACAAAGCATGGAATCCCTGCTGTTTGACATGCTACTGGCCGGTTTCGGGCTGCTCACGATGGCATTGCTGTTAGGTGCCATCGTGGTTGATCACTTACTGGCACAACATCTTATTCATAAAACCGTTTTTAGTGTGCTGTCATGGCTCGTTTTTGGAGTGCTGTTGCTGGGTCACTGGCGTTTTGGATGGCGTGGTCAGCGTGCTGTACGTTTTACTTTATGCGGTTTTTTACTGTTGTTAATGGGATTTGTGGGCAGCAAACTGGTGCTAGAACTCTTGATATCTCATCATTAATACACAAACAGACATCAAAAAACGCCCGATTTACAGGGCGTTTTTTATGGTAGATCAACATGCCATGCCTATGGCCTTACAACACCGTCAAAGGACTCATTGGTGGTTGGTCTGGCTGCTTATAACTCGACACATACAACATACCATCGTGTCCATTAGAAAAGACTGACCATGCATTTTGCTCAGCCAATTCAAACGCCTCTTGGTTAATGTCAATATAACCAGAATAACCTGCTTTATGCAGGCCAATAAATAAACCCCATACCAACGCAACCGTCATCTCAACCGATTGATCACGTGCCACACCAGCTTGCTTGGCTAAATGAACAAAAAACCAGATGGGAGCCATGCCTGCACGCTCACGCTCAAAGCTCTCTGGGCTACGATATGGCACATGATATTGCAGCTCTAAAAAGCGAAATTCGTCTGGATACTCACGGACAAAACGCACCAAGCGCCACCAAAACTCTCTAAAAATTTCACGCACGGGTTTCGTAAAATCAAAACCTTCGTTTTCAACCACACTCATCCACATTTGATCAATGCTGTGCATCAATACCGCATTGACTAAGGCTTCTTTGTTTTCAAAATACCGATAAATCGTCCCTGTACCCACATTTGCCAATTGTGCAACATCTGGAACGGCTGTTCCAAAATAGCCACGCTCTGCAAACAAATGAAGGGCAGCCTTTAAAATTGCATCCTGACGCGCCAATTGACGCAACTGGCCAGGCCGCATGGCGGCTGTGGATTCGGGCAATACATTAAAACGGCTCATGATACATCCTGATGCCAAATGGCAAGACACAATCGTTTGATGATCTCGACGCTTCAATGGTGCAGGCTTTGTTTCAACAAACTGTCCTGTCTATTCCAATCACACGCTAAAAGAGTGCTGATTGGCCATTTTCATCATCGAGATGTGATTTCTTTGATCATAATGAGAATAATCATTCATTCCTTAATTGATTTATTATTTTGATGGACGGTCAGTTCACACGAGTGAGTGAAGAAAGGCAAGATTGTTGACCCCATTTTATGATAGGCACTAATAAAATAAGCCCCAATATTGCACTGATCATAAAATGTAACGGATAGCCCACAGACTGAGCCAGATATCCACTCAATAAACTCCCTGTGCCACCTAACATCGTCATCATACAAACTTGAAACGTAAAATCACTGCCTGCATGCTGAGGACGCGCGTAATCCATTGCCACAGTCAATAACGCAACCAATGCCATTGACGCCACCAGATGCTCAATCGCATTTGCACCAAAGACTAACCAAATGGATGGTTCACCACGCAGCGTAAAATGCCATGCGGCTAATCCGTATAGCCCTGTTGCTCCTGCTTGCAAGGCATTAAACGACAAAAGCGCGTGATACCGACTGATATAGCGCATCAGCCATGCGGCTAGTCCTGCGCCTAATAACGATGATGCAGAACCCACCACGCTTGCCAACAAGCCAATTTGCTCAAGTTGATAGCCCATATCCACCATCATGGGCTTCACCATTGAGCTAGACAGACCATCGGCGACTTTAAACACCAACAACACCAGCAACCATGCCCGCATGGTTGGACTTTGCCAAAAATAACCAAACTGCACTGCAAATCGGGTGAGCAATGGCACAGCCTGAGAATTGGTTTGCTGTGGCTTGACGGAATGCGGCCACACGGGTTCACGAAAACGCCAGATGGGCAGCGTGTTTAACACGATCATCAATGACATCAACAAAAAGACCGCAGACCACCCGACCCATCCCAAGGCCAGCAACAGTACTCCACCGCCGACGATCAGGCCAAAACGATAGCCAATCACCTGAATCGCATTGCCCCAATGGCGTTGGTTGCGGTTGAGCATCCGCACTGCCAGCCCATCAGAGGCCACATCTTGCGTCGCCCCGACAATATTGAGGACAAACAACAAGGCAAAAAACGGCCACAGCACGGCAGGATCAGCCAAGCGTGTCGGATTAACGCAGGCAATCAAGGCCACTAACGCAGCAGCGGTTAACTGAAGCGGTAAAATCCATGTACGCCCCTGCCCCATGCGCGTAGAATAATGGCTATCAACCACTGGTGCCCACACAAACTTAAACGCCCACGGCAACAACAAAAAACCAGACAGCCCAATGACCCCCAACGACACTTCATACTGCCGCAAAATCGCTGGCAGCGCCTGTGTCACAAACCCCGCAGGCAAGCCTTGTGCTACATACAAACTCAGCAATAAGCCCAAGGTATACACAGGAGGGTGCGTGACTGGCACTGATGAGGGCATCAATGATCTCAATCAAACACAATAGTTTTGTTGCCATGCACAATCACACGGTCTTCTAAATGCCAACGCACTGCACGGGTGAGCACATTGCGCTCGACGTCTTCGCCCAGCTCGCGCAGGTCTTCAACACTGTAACGGTGACTGACCCGTTCGACGTTTTGCTCAATAATCGGCCCTTGATCCAAATCAGCCGTCACATAATGCGCGGTCGCACCAATTAATTTGACCCCTTTGTCATAGGCTTGACGATAGGGATCAGCACCGACAAATGCGGGCAAAAAAGAATGATGAATATTGATAATTTTCATGGGCCAGCGATCAACAAAATCAGCCGATAAAATTTGCATATACCGCGCCAATACGACTAAATCATTGCCTGCAAACAACGCATGAATCTGAGCTTCGGCCTCTGGTTTATTGTCTTTGGTCACGGGTACCACCGTAAATGGCACACCAAAGCCCTCAACCGCTGCACGCAAGTCTTCATGATTACTCACCACATGAGTGATATGACATGGCAGTAACCCACGCGACCAGCGCCACAGCAGCTCTAACAAGGCATGATCATATTTAGACACCAAAATGCCAACTTTTTTGACCTCACTCACCAGCGACATCTGCCAATCCATCTGGTACTGACGCGCCACTGTATCGGCAAAGGCACGCTCAATCACCTCTCGGCTATCATGCAAACGGTCTAATGCAAACTCAACCCGCATAAAATAAGTGCCCCCTTGTACATCGGTGGCATATTGGTCTAGCGCGGTAATATTGGCGCCATGGTGATACAAAAAGCTAGAAACAGCCTGAACAATACCCGACCGATCGGCACAGGTAATCAACAGGCGAGCAGTATGCGCGGTTGTCATAAGGTGATTCCACTGATCAAAAAAGGTCGTCCCGACCCACAAAACGATTCGCATTCTAGCCTGAAACTTGCAGATATCGTATGGTTTTGCGCTACACTCAAATGCAGTGGCTCGCGACTGCAATCAGGCATACACGACCTGCGCATCGTCCTCACCGCCCGACCGACAACCAAGGATTCAACACATGAAAAAGACCTTTTTGGCACTGGTAATGCTTACCGGCCTTCACAGCGCCGCCCATGCAGACTATCAAAGCTTTATGCAACAACCTGAGCAGCCTTATGTGGGTGTTGATTATCAGGCCACACAAATTGATGCAGATACTAAAGTCAACTTGGGAAGCATCATGCTACGTGCAGGCACCCAAATTGCACCATATATTGGTGTAGAGGCTCAATTTTCATATGGCATTCAAGACGACGACTTTTCAGCAGCCGGAAATACCTATACTGCCAAAAATCATGGCAGTTATGGTTTATTTGTTCGACCCAGCCTGCAACTTGCCAACAATTTAACCGCATATGGTTTGCTTGGTGCAAATTATGCAGACATTAAAGTTGATGGGCCTAATTACAATCAAAACAGCTATGGTACATCATTTGCTGCTGGTGCAGGACTCACACTCATGACATCAAAAACCATCGGTTTTGGTGCTGAATATATGCACTATGATACAGACATTGACGCCGTCAGTTTGGGTCTACGTTTTATGTTTTAAGCATAAGCGTTAAACAAAAAAATCCCCCGCAGTGCGGGGGATTTTTTATGATTTACTTGTCTTCAGTACATTTATTAACACCATATGGGCTTTCCATATTTGGTCGAATTACTTTACCGGTATCATCAATATCAGTCGCTAACACTGGCAATAAGATAGGTACAGTAGTGTCAGGTTGTGATCCCTGTACCAAACTAGATGCTTCAATACGGATTTTTAGCCACTCTGCATACGTTTTTAAATACCGAATGCTAAAGTCTATTTTCCCTGCACTATCAGTTTTCACAATGAGATTGCCCGTACCATCAGCACCCAACAATGTGGCTGTATTCATGCCATCTAGCTTACCATTACTGTTTAAATCTTCACCAAGATCAACATCCAAGAACCCATTGCTATTGGTGTCTTCTGGAGAACATTCCCATGGACTGGTGTAATAGTTATCATTTCTAAACAGATAACCCTCATCATCAGTTTCATTTGCAATCACAATGGGCTGACTATTACTGTCTAACAGACGATCGACGTCATCTGCTGTATATCCGCCTTTAATGAAATACCACAGACTGTCATAGTCAATAATCGAGACACCATTACCACTTACGGAATCATATGGAGGAACACGAATACTTCCAAACTTGTATGCACCTTTATAATATTTAGATGGAAGAATTCTCAATGCAATAGTCTGATTTGCAATTGGCTTTCCAGAATTATCACGAATGTCTGCTGAAACAGCCATATTGTAATAAGTTTTGTTATCTGACTGGCTAATCACATTCGCATTACCAATCGCAATATTAATTGCTTTTGCAGCAACGGTTAGCGTTGCCTCTTTCACTAAATTATCCGCAGTTGCTCGAATACGCACACCATTGGCTGCAGTATTGACACTACCCGCTACATAATTAACTGTCGCTTCACCAAATGAATTAGTAATCGCCTCTGGTGTGACAATTTGACCTGAAGAAGCATCTTGCAACAACGTAAACTGCACTAACTTATTCTTAACAGGTGCATCATTAGCATCTGTTAATCGAACTACCAATGCACTAGTCCCTTGTGGTGAAACAACTGCAGGAGATGCCTGTAGCGTAATTTTTGTCGCAACTGGCGACACAAATTCGGTTTGAGCACGGATACTATCTGTACCAAACGTCGCGAGTAGATTAGCAACTCCTGGCGTTCCTGATATTAAACTAAATGTAGCATCCCCCACATAGACAGATCCACTCTTCCGAATGTTAACAATTGGCTTTACGCTGGCATCTAACGTACCCAAGGATGAGCTAAGACGCAAAGTCTTCCCTGTTAATTCAGCCTCAGTTAATGCCTTTACTTGCAACGTAATAGATGCCGATTGATTAATAGCAGTTTCGCTGGTTGGTAAAGTAACAAAAACAAACTCACCATCACGGGTAATCAATGTCAGCACACTATCAGAGAGCTGAGTAATGCTAGATGTATTGCCATAAGCTTTAGCAGACAATCTGATTTGTCCAGCACTATTTGCAATCAAATTAGTGACTGGAATATTAAAGACAACTATACCTTGTGTATTCGTGGTCCCATTAGTAAGAACCGAGCCATCAGTATTTAACAACTCAACCTTGGAGCCAATAATCGGTTGATTGGCTCCATCTCTTAACGTTGAGGTGATTGCAACATTGTTTGTGCTTGATCCAATAATCGTTGAATCAGAACTCAAATTAAGGGTTGTTCCAGTAACAGGAATTGTTACTGTTTGTGTCTCTGGTAAATACACACCATCATCAACCAGTACATTTAAATCAATATCATGATTCAAACGGAAATCGTTTTTGCTGTTGGCTTGCCGTACAACAAACTTAACTTGACCATTATCGTCAGATATTTGCTCTGATGGAACACTTAAAGATGCTCCTGTAAGCGTTGGTGTACTCACAGATAATATCACAGGTGCATTTCGAATTAGGCCACCTTTTTTATCCGTAACATTGACTATAATTTCAGTACTACTTTGCCCTGTTGTTAGATTTAATTGATCAACACTAATTGCGACATTGTATTTTTCAACTTTATTGATTGCACTACCACCACCTGCAGAGCCTTTCAAGTTGAGCGTACTGGTCGCAACTTTATTACTACTATCAATCATTTTTGCGGTCACTGTCACACCAACCGACTTGAGATAGTCTATCTTGGTTTGAGCGGTATTGACTGGTAATAACAATTTAACCGTTGCAACTCCTGACTCATTCGTTGCGACAACTGCCGTACCATCAATAACGACCCCCGTTAAACTAGGATTGTTGACGGTAAATTGAACCGCTTGTCCTTGAATAGCGCCACCATTGGCATCAATGGCGCGAGCTTGCACTTCAACTGAGTCACCTGAAACATTAATTGCGGTATTATCTGTTGACAAATATAGTTGACTACTACTGATCGGTGTCGTTGGAGTTGTTGGTGTTGTGCCTGCATTATTCACACTGCTTGAAGAGCCACCACCGCCACAACCAGCTAAAGCGAGAGCAGCCGCAAGCATGCTGATACGTAGGCCATTGGTGGCCAGTCGTCCCGATTGAACATTGAAATCCATGATTGTTATGACCTCTAAAACCCGCTGCTAAGAAATTCGATCCAGTGAAACGCTTACTGTGCGCGGCGTTTTCGCTCTACGCAGTCTGGCTAGACTTTACTTGAGTTGTACAATCTTGGCAATCTACTGTGTCGACCTAGGTACTGACACCAACATCCGCAAACCAGACCTCTTCGCCAAAGGTATTCAATAACTCGTCATAAATGGCTCGCCCTTCACCAATCAGATAAGGTCCCTCCAAAAACACCATCTGGCGTAGACCTTGCCGTAACCACCGCTCATCCATGACATCGGCACGAGATAGATGGCCAGACATAAAGAGAAAATTTGACCAATTGGTCATGACAATCCAGACATTAATGATCAAGGCTTCAATTTCTGGAGGTGTAGCTTTCATCAGCTCGGCTGCAACAAACCCTTCATAAATGCGTTTGCCCTGTTGCATCACCGCACTTGCAAATCGGGGGTACAACCGCTTGAGATCATCGCTAATTTCGATCAAATGATGAATATCTCGATGCAAAAACCGAAAACGCCAAAACTGACTGCACAACGCATGAAAATAGGCCACCTTGTCTAAAACCGTGAGGGGGCGATCATCGGGGACGACCAGTAAGGCCAAAATGTCGTGTTGGTACTGATCCAACAGCTCACTGATGATTTCAGACTTGTTACGGAAGTGGTAATACAAGTTACCAGGGCTAATGCCCAACTCCGCAGCAATATGGTTGGTGGTGACCACTCGCTCACCGCGCTCATTAAAAAGCTGGAGACTGGTCAATAAAATTCGGTCGCGTGTTTTCATGAAAAATCGTCACATCGGGCGGACACCCTAGATAACCATAAGAGTACAGCACTGAAAAGCAGTTGACACCTTAGAGCAATTACTCTAAAAAACAGATTAAGCCGCAAATTGATGATCCGACGCTCATGAACAGCATTCTTAATCCACACAGCAGCACTCAACTGCCCCCAGACCTGCAACACATGGCGGATACGCTCCGTGCCCAAAAAGCAGCATATCGTCAAAACCCAGCACCTGCATTGGCCGAGCGTCTGGATCGTTTGGCGCGGTTGCGTCGGACGCTGGTCAAGCATCAGGATGATATTTGCCAAGCCATTAGTGATGACTATGGCAATCGCTCGATTCATGAGACCAAAATCGGCGAGATCATGACGTGCTTGGATCATATTAGTTATAACAGCAAATATTTGGCACGTTGGATGAAGCCCTCCAAGCGTCATATCAGTGCCATGCATCAGCCCGCCAAAGGCTGGGTGCAATATCAGCCGCTGGGTGTGATTGGCATCATGGCGCCATGGAACTATCCATTACTGCTGTCGGTTGGCCCGTTGATTTGTGCATTGGCTGCAGGCAACCACGCCATGATTAAAATCTCGAGTGCATCGCCACGTTTTGGCAAGGTCATTGAACGCGCCTTAGCTGAGGTCTTTCCAGCCAGCATGGTGGCGGTGATTAATGGCGGTGGGGCGATTTCTGATTCGTTTTGCCGTTTGCCCTTTGACCAACTGACCTTTACCGGCTCAACGTCCGTCGGCAAAACTGTGATGGCCGCCGCCGCAGAAAATCTGGTGCCCGTTTTGCTCGAGTTAGGCGGCAAGTCACCCGTGGTGGTACATGAATCGGCACCCATGCAAGATGTGGCCGAGCGTCTAACCTTTGGTAAACTATGGAATGCAGGCCAAACCTGTGTTGCACCAGATTACATCTTTTTGCCACGCGGCAAGACCAACGAATTTTTGGCGCAGATGCGTAAAGTCATCAGCAAAGCCTACCCTACCTTGCGTCACAATGTGGACTACACCAGCATTGTTAATCGCAAGCAGTTAAGCCGCTTAGAGGGCTACCTCGAAGATGCCCGTGAAAAAGGCGCGCAAATTATTGAAATCAACCCTGCTAATGAAGACTTAAGCGGCTCTGGCAAAATTGCGCCCACGCTGATTACAGGGCTAACGGAAGATATGGACGTGTGCCAAAACGAATTGTTTGGGCCCATTTTGTTGATTCATGAATACGACCATATTGACGAAACCATTGAATACATTAATGATCGTCCACGTCCTTTAGCCATGTATTATTTTGACTATGACACTGACCGTGCCGAAGCGCTCTCGCATCGTGTGCATTCAGGTCATTTTGGCGTCAATGCCGTCATTACCCACGTGGCACAAGATGATCTGCCGTTTGGTGGGGTTGGCGCATCTGGCATGGGCAAGTATCATGGTCATGAAGGCTTTTTAACCATGACCCACTCTCGCTCGGTGATGGTGAAACCCAAGTTATACGCCTTGCGGATGATTTTGCCGCCGTTTAACAAGCCAATTCACAAGATCATGTTTAAAGCGCTGCTTCGCTAACAATTGCGCATTCAGCAGACTTGCTCAGGGGGCGTTTTTTTGGTATAAAACGCCCCTTGATTTTAATCAACCCGTTTTCTTCTTGCATGATTTTGCCTGTTGTCCTTTGGATGATGTGCAAGATCTAGTGGAGCACAGCATGTCCAAGGTTTGCCAAGTTACCGGCAAGCGTCCGATCGTTGGAAACAACGTCTCGCACGCCAACAACAAAACCAAGCGCCGGTTCGAACCGAACCTGCACTATCATCGTTTCTGGATGGAAAGCGAAAAGCGTTTCGTCCGTCTGCGTCTGACCACTAAGGCCATGCGCATCATCGACAAACTGGGCATTGATCAGGTCGTTGCCGACCTGCGTGCTCAGGGTCAGAAGGTCTAAGGAGCTTTCGTCATGCGCGACAAAATTCGCCTCGTTTCCAGCGCTGGTACTGGTTATTTCTATACCACCACCAAAAACAAGCGCACCATGCCGGAAAAAATGGAAATCAAGAAATTTGATCCAAAAATCCGTCAACACGTGATCTTCAAAGAAGCCAAAATCAAGTAATTGATACTGGTTTCTCATCAAAACGCCCGTCATTGACGGGCGTTTTGCATTTTGGCGCTCACGTTTTTTGTGTGACCTCGGTATCACAAACCCTTGCCAGGTGTTGTGTTTGTTAGCATAGCAATTGCCCACCCGTTGCCAGAGTGTTTGAGCTATGCCACATGATATTAATCTGATCAGCTTAATTGCCGTTGGTTTGGGCATGGCAATGGTCTTTGGGTTTATTGCCAATACGTTACGCCTACCCCCACTGGTCGGTTATTTAGTGGCAGGGATGCTGATTGGGCCAAGTACACCCGGCATGGTGGCCGACTTGGCATTGGCCGGTCAATTGGCCGAAATTGGCGTGATGCTGCTGATGTTTGGCGTGGGGCTGCATTTTTCTATTGATGACCTCATGGCCGTGCGGCGGATTGCCGTACCCGGTGCGGTGGTTCAAATTGCGGTCGCTACGCTCATGGGCATGGTGCTGGCGCTGTGTTGGGATTGGCCAGTTGGACACGCGTTGGTGTTTGGCTTGGCATTGTCAGTTGCCAGTACGGTGGTGTTGCTGCGGGCGCTGGAGTCACGCAATGCACTGGCGTCGGTCAATGGGCGAATTGCGGTCGGTTGGTTGGTGGTCGAAGATTTAGTCATGGTGCTGGTGCTGGTGTTGCTGCCACCGCTGGCCGGCTTACTGGGTGGGCATGCACCGGATGTCTCCCACCAAACCACAGGTGCTGATGCATCGATTGGCGTCACACTGGCCTTAACGCTGGGTAAGGTGGCAGCGTTTATTGCTTTTATGCTGATTGTTGGACGACGGGTGTTTCCAAAGCTGCTGTGGATGGTGGCCAAAACCGGCTCACGCGAGTTATTTACCTTGTGTGTGATCGCAGCAGCGGTGGGCATTGCCTACGGCTCAGCCATGCTATTTGGGGTGTCGTTTGCGCTGGGCGCATTTTTTGCGGGTGTGGTGTTGAGTGAGTCAGAGTTGAGTCATCGGGCAGCCGAGGAATCCCTACCACTTCGTGATGCATTTTCGGTGTTGTTTTTTGTGTCAGTGGGCATGTTGTTTGATCCGCATATTTTGCTAGAACAACCGCTGCATGTGCTGGCCGTGGTCATGGTAATTATTTTTGGTAAGACGTTTGCGGCCATGGCCTTGGTGTTGTTCTTTCGCTATCCACTCAATACCGCCCTCACTGTGGGGGCCAGTCTGGCGCAGATTGGCGAGTTTTCGTTTATTTTGGCGGGGCTGGGGCTGAGTTTAGGACTGCTGAGTTTAGAAGGCCAAAACCTCATTTTGGCCGGTGCAATGGTCTCGATTGCACTCAATTCGGTGTTGTTTACTGCCATTGAGCCTGCCCAACGCTGGATTCGGCAACGCTCACATTTGGCTCGCTTGCTTGAACGCAGCGGTGATCCCTTAGCCATGTTACCCATGGAGGTCGATGACACCTATTTAACCGGTCAAGTGGTGCTGGTCGGCTATGGTGAGGTGGGTCGGCGTATTGCAGCACGCCTTATGGCGCAGCATATTCGATTTGTGGTGGTTGACGATAATCGTGATTTGATTGAGTCATTGCGCGACCACGACATCGCAGCGGTACTAGGCAATGCCATTGATCCAGCCGTGTTGATTCAGGCGCATATTCACAAGGCCAGCCTGTTGGTGGTGTCGATTCCAGACACGTTTGACATTGGCCGCATGATGGAAATTGCCACAACTCTCAATCCCCAGTTAGAAACCATTTTATGCAGTGGCAGTGCTGAATCAGCCTCACTATTGGCGCAGCATCCACGCACGCAGGTGTATCAAGAAAAACAAACACTCGCCGACCAAATGGCCGAACACGTCGAATTACGCTTGGGTAAACACCCAGCAACCACAGACACAAATTCAATGCCCAGCACTGCGCAAGGGCATTAACGGTCAAGCAAACACTAGCGTTGACGCTGCGATGTAGCGCCAACGTCATAGCTGAGCATTTCGGCCACTAAGTTTGGCTCTTGTTCATACAACTGGTCACGTTCGCGGGCTGGCAGACGCGCCATGGCACGCACCACGCGCAACACCGTGCTTTCAATCGATTGTTGCATCCGATAAAAGCACTCAATACGGGCGTCTTCCGACTCGGCATCAACCAATTGTTGATACAGGCGCTCTTCACGCTCTGCTTTGTCGGTGAGTAACGCTTT
>JBEANQ010000013.1:0-25130 GCA_041165345.1 Pseudomonadota bacterium | reverse complement strand
GCCAGCAATGGATGGCTGCCATCAGGCTGAAGCCACAGAATTGACCCAAAGCGCCTTGGGTCGTGATAGCGCAACTGAGTCTGGTCAAAGTCGATCAGGACATGGTCGTGTTTGCGGCGGTCTGGATTGCCGGTATACAAGCCAAAACTGCCCGACATGCCTAAATGCATCATCAGGGCGTCTTGTTCAAAATGGGCCAACAGGTATTTGGCACGGCGGTCGATTCGCAGCAGGCGTTGACCGTTGAGCCGTGCAAGGTCAGCAGGAATGAGCCAGCGAAGCTGCGGTTGAAACACCTGTACCTGTTGCACCGTCTGACCGACTAACGGCAGTAAGCTGGTGCGTGTGGTTTCGACTTCGGGGAGTTCGGGCATGGGGAGTCACAAACGGCATGGAATAGCCTGTTGATGAAGGCACAGCCCCGCAGATTCAAGCGCAAGATACTGCACCAGACGATGGCCGTGCCAAATCAACCGGATTGCCTAATCCCGCTTTAAGCTGAAAACCGCTTAGTCGTCAAGCAAATCCATTTGTTTGGCCAGTTGATACAAGCCACTAGAGCGATTACCAGTGCGGCAGAACATCAAAATAGGTTTGGGCAGTTCGTTGTAATGCCGTGCAAAGGCTTCGACATCAAACTGAGTCACTTGACCGGCGACGACCGGCTGAAACACATAGTCGAGCTGAGCCTCACGCGCCGCAGTTTCAATGCTGGCGCTGGTGGGTTGGTCTGCACCACCTTCAAAGTCAGGGCGATTGTTGATCACCGACCGAAAGCCTTTGGCCGCGACTTCGGTCATATGCGCAGGGGTCAATTGACCGGCAAAACCCACAGATTCAGACATCACAAGATTCCTATAAATGATATTCGGGCAAAGGAGCGGGGGGCTTGAGGGCTTCGACGGCCGCAAAGGTGCTGAGATACACCGACCCACTCAGTTGGGTGAGACAGGCGGTCTGTTGCAGATGATCCATCACAGGGCCTTTGATGTCGGACCAATGTAGCCGAACGTGCCGCGCCAATAACTGCTGATTGAGGCTTTCTAACATGCCCTGTGCTGCCAAATCAATGTAATTGACCGCACTAAAAACCAAGATCACATGCTGTGTGTGCGGTTGTTGCTGAAGGGCGTGGTTGATGTATTGGGTGACGCTGTCAATATTGGCAAAATAGAGGCTGTCATCAATGCGCACAACCAATAACGACGGCCATGTGTGGACGTTATGGCGGGTGACACTCCGAAAATGTGCGGTTTGCCCGACTTGTCCCAACACTGCCATATGAGGACGGCGACTGCGCCGCAACAACATGGCAAAACACACCAACAAGCCGACGATCAGACCCTGTTGTAGACCCAGCAATACAACACCCGACAACGTGCCCAGATACGCCCATGCGTCAGCACGATCAACGCGCCACGCCAGTACGAAGGTCTGAAGATCAATCAGGCCAAACACCGCCACCACAATGCCTGCCGCAAGCACCGCCAAGGGCAAATGATAAAACCAGCCAGTCCCTTGCCATAACACTATAAGCATGACAACAGCACAGACCACGCCTGCCAGTGGCGTTTGCGCACCAGCCTCTAGGTTGACCGCCGTGCGAGAAAACCCACCGGTCACTGGAAAACCCTGTGACAGGGCGCTGCCCAGATTGGCAAGGCCAAGGCTAGCCAATTCTTGATTGGCATCAAACGGTTCTTGGCGTTGGCGTGCCACGATTTGCGCCACTGAAGCACTGCTGATAAAGGCGATCAGGGTGATTAACCCTGCTGAGGGCAACAGTTGTAGCAGCTGATTAACCGATAAGCCGCTGGGCCATTGTAGCTGTGGCAGTCCGGCAGGCAGTGCGCCCACCACGTGAACACCCAACGCATTAAACTGTACCGATGCCGATAGCACGGTCATGGCGACCACCCACAGCAGCGGCGCCAGTTTGCTGACCAGACCCGCGACAGCCGTAGGCACCCCGAGGTGAATCAAGCCGCGTGTGGCATAGCGCCGCACCGCCCACAGCACGGCAATGCTGAGCAGTCCCAGCATCAATGTGGCCAGATGAACCTGTGGCGGGTGTTGCCACAGATGAGTGAGCAAATGCAGCAGCTGATCGCTCTGTAGGGGGGCGCCCAGCACATGATGGGCTTGGTTTAATATGATCAAACCGGCCGCACCGGTCATAAAACCGGCCATCACGCCACGACTCAGCCACTGGGTCAGCCAGCCCAACCGCATCACACTGGCTGCGCACAGCATCAGGCCAACCAATCCCGCTAACGCTGCGGCACTGGCGGCATAGGTGGCAAGGCTACTGTGAGCAGGCAACACCCACCACAAGGCCTGAGCGGTCATGACTGAGGTCACCGCCACCGGCCCCACCGCTTGAGTATTGCTGGCGCCCACCCATGCGTACAACATCGTGGGCAAAATAGCCGCATACAGGCCATACACCGGCGGTAAACCGGCCAGCAAGGCATAGCCCAAACTTTGAGGGATCAGCAAAAACCCCACCACCACACCGGCGATCCCGTCGGCCATGCCATGACGGCGCAGGGTTGATCGGTTGGCCCAGCGGGGCAGCAGGCTCATGTTAGCGGGCCTTGGGTCGGTCAAGCAGGGCAAACAGGCCAAATCCAGCCAGCATTGCGGCCACAAAAATCAAGACACTGGGATGACCCGTCATGGCGGCGACCAATGCGGGTGCAGGGCATAAGCCAACCAAGCCCCAGCCCGCCCCAAAAGCGACACTGCCCAACACCAAGCGTCGGGTAATCTGGGTGTTTTGCGGCCATTCAATCGCCGTTCCGCACCAACTGTGTGGCGTGTGCGTGGCCCATGCAAACACGGGAACGCCCACCGCAAGCGCCCCCAGCATGACCAACGCCAAAGACGGATCCCATGCACCCATGAGGTCTAAAAAACCCAATACTTTTTGTGGGTTGATCATGTTTGCCACAATCAAGCCCAAGCCAAACAGCAGCCCCGCCATCAACGTCAAGATTGCACGCATGTCTTATCCCCCTTGCCACACATGACGGCTGATCCAGACCGTGACAAAGCCAGCCAACATAAAGGTCACAGTCGCCACCACCGAGCGCACAGACCCGCGTGATAGACCACAAATGCCATGTCCACTGGTACAGCCTGCGGCATAACGCGTGCCCACACCCACCAATAGTCCAGCCGTGATCAGCAGCGCCGGTTGATTGCTCACTTCAATGGCAGGCACGTCTGCAACCAGACGATACAGCGGGAGGGCGGCCATTAACCCCACCACAAACCACCAGCGCCATGCGTGCCGCCAGCCTTGTGGCATGAATAACCCACCAACAATGCCACTCACCCCAGCAATCCGGCCCATCCCCAACAACAACAGCGTGGTGGCAAGGCCAATCAGCCCGCCCCCCATCAGTGCCTGCCACGGACTAAAGGCCACCCAATCCATGTGAATCATCATGACGGCTCCGTGGGGCAAAAGCGCGTATACAGCAATTGCAACACCGCCAACGCGTCGTCACTGTTGATGCGGTAGTACATGTGTTTGCCTGCGCGACGGGTACTGACCAATCCTTCTTGGCGCAATACACCCAACTGTTGCGACAAGCTGGGCTGGCCTAATCCAACCAACTGTTCAAGCTCATTGACGCAGTATTCTCCCTGAGACAATTGGCACAGCAGCAACAAGCGGTCAGGGTGAGACAGCGCCTTGAGCAATTGACTGGCACGTCCGGCGGCCTGTTGCATCAAGGCCCAATCGGGTGCGGCGGGTAAAGCAGAAACAGCGGTCATTGCGGCAACCTCCAGCCCATCACAGGGGGCATGCTTGGCACTTTAAGGCTTGACAATATATGAGTCAATATTATAAAAAAATATATATTGTTTGGGCGTGCGTGGCTTATTGGCGCTCAATGCCTACTGGAGTTAGGTCATGTCAGCGTTACACATCGAGTCGTTTTTAGACCCTCAAACCGAAACCTTTACCCATGTGGTGCATGCGGGTGCAGGCACAGCCTGTGCGATTATTGATGCGGTGTTGGACTTTGATGGTGCAGCAGGGCGGACATCGACCGTCTCGGCAGACCGCATCGTGGCGTATGTTCATGCGCAACACTTACGCGTCGAGTGGATTTTAGAAACCCATGCCCATGCCGACCACCTGTCTGCGGCCATGTACTTAAAGCGCACCTTAGGCGGAAAAATAGCCATGGGGCAGGCCATTACACAGGTTCAAGCAGCGTTTAAGCCCTTGTTGAACTTGGGCGATGACTTTGTCGCTGATGGCGGTCAGTTTGATCACCTGTTTGCCGACCAAGACACCTTTGCGATTGGCACATTGACGGCCACTGCCTTACATGTGGCCGGTCATACCCCTGCAGACATGGCCTATCAGATTGATGATGCAGTCTTTGTTGGTGATACCCTGTTTATGCCCGATGTTGGCACGGCACGCTGTGATTTTCCGGCTGGAGATGCGCGCACCTTGTATCGCTCGATTCAGCGCTTGCTACAATTGCCCGAACACACCCGCTTGTTTGTGTGTCATGACTACCCGCCACACGGGCGGCCGCATCAGGTCTATAGCACGGTGGGTGAACAAAAAGCATTGAACATTCATGTGCATGACGGTGTAAACGAAGATGACTTTGTCGCTTGTCGTAACCAGCGTGATGCCACATTGGCCGTACCTCGGCTGATGTGGCCGTCTATTCAGGTCAATATTTGTGCCGGACAATTGCCGACTACACAAACAAACGGCTTGGCTTACCTGCGTCTTCCCTTAAATGTGTTGGGCGGCTGACCGAGCTGCTGACCCTAGCGGCACAAAAACCACCCTGACTGTCGCAATTTTCTGGCATGATTTGGTCAAAATAGGCTGACTCAGGCAGGCAACCACCATGAATTACACCGTTGAACCGCTCATCCTCAACAGCCAAGACGATACGCTGGGCGCTGATTTTTATCGCCCCAACAAAGGTCGCAAGCCACCAGTCATTATTATGGCGCATGGCTTTGCCGCAGAACGTAAATTTGGCCTGCCTGCATTTGCAGAAGCCTTTGCCACGGCGGGTTATGCCGTGGTGCTGTTTGATTATCGTGGCTTTGGTGGCTCAACCGGTAAGCCGCGTGAGCTGGTCTCGCCGAGTCATCACCTTGAAGACTGGCGGGCGGTGCTCAACCAAGTCAAAAAACGCAAAGATATTGATGTCAAAAAAATTGTGCTGTGGGGCACGTCGTTTAGTGGCGGCCATGTGTTGGTCACCGCCGCGCGTGAAAAAGGCATTCGGGCGGTCATGGCACAAGTGCCGCATGTTGATGGTCTTGCCAGTGCGTTGTTGTATCCCAAGCATCTGTTGCCGCAGGCCATGCTGCTGGCTGCCAAAGATTTGGCTGGCTCTAAGCTAGGTCGCGCCCCGATTCGCGTGCCAGTGGTTGGCACCAGTGGCGTGCGGTGTTTGGCAGCGCCCGACTGCTACAGCGGTTTTATGGGCATGATTCAGGCGGGGTCAACGTGGGCGGGGTTAGTGCCTGCACGGATTTTAATCACCACCAGTCAGTACCGCCCAATCAAAGAAACCGGCAAAATCAAATGCCCCGCGCTGGTGATCGCCGCCGTGGAAGACTCATTGATCCCGATTGAAGCCACCCGTATTGCCGCCCACAAAATCAAACAGGTGCAATACGTAGAATGGCCGATGGGGCATTTTGACCCGTATCATGGTGCATGGTTTAACGAAAACATCAAAACTCAATTGGCGTTTTTAAAGACCCAATTGGCCTAACGCTAGTCGACTGATGGGAGGGTGTGATGTTAGTCGTGTGTCCACAATGTTTAACCAAAAACCGTGTGCCTGATGATCGCGTGAGCCAGCAGCCGGTATGTGGCCGCTGTCAGTCTGGATTGTTTCCAACCCATCCAATCGCCTTGAATGACCAAAATTTTGCGCATTATGTGCAACACACCGAAGCCTTGGTGCTGGTCGATTTTTGGGCAGAGTGGTGTGGGCCTTGTCAAAGCATGGCTCCCCAGTTTGCCCAAGCGGCGAGCGATCAACCGCTGGTGCGCTTTGTTAAAGTCAACACCGAGCAAGCACCGCAAGTTAGTGGTCACTATGCGATTCGGAGTATTCCGACGCTGATCTTGTTTAAACAAGGCCAAGAAATCGCCCGTGTCGCGGGTGCGATGCGCTCGGCACAACTATTGGCATGGCTAAAACCGTATCTATAGGGTGGGGCGGTTTTGCCTCATGCTGTACCCAAAACACCGGCCTTTGAGCCGGTGTGTTGAGATCTCATAGAATATTGAATAACCGTTCATTCTTGCTTAGTCTGATAATGTGTGTGCTGTGTTGATTGATGGTGTGAATCCGTTAGTCTTTGATCAAGAGGGATCAACAGTGAACGATGCTGATGGCATCAGACTCGCTCCGTGTGATAGGGGTGATTGATCATTTGGGCAAGGAATGCACCCATATGCGTCGTAATTTTGTGGAGCTCAGACAAGCGGAAACGTCTGCGATCTTAATGGGTATCATGATTTTTCAACTGATCTGTTTTATCAGTTGGGGTGTTGTATGTCGACAAATACCTGAATTTGCTATTTTTATTAATCTTGATGTGCTGAATCAAATTTTTGGCGTGTATGGCTTATCCATTTTAATGGCATTGGCATGGGCAGCATTGTGTCTACATTGGCGCATGCATGCATCACGGCAATCCATTTTGGTGATTGGGGCATTGCTGATTTATGTGGTGGTGATGAGCTTTGCAGGGTTTGTCAGTGGTTTGTTGGCGATGTCTTTGGGAGTGGTCATGGCTGCAGCACCCATGATCGGTATTATGATTTTACCTGCCCATTTGGTCTTAGGTGCCACGTTACTGGCAGCAGTTGGTTTGGGTTCATTGTGTTATTTTTCGATGATTGGTGAGATTGTTTATGCACCTTTATTTAAGCAGCAAATATTAGGAGAATCAGCAGATTATGGTCTTTTCTATTTTTGTAGTCAGCTCTGTTTTGTGGTTCCTTTTTTGGTCATTATTATTGCAGCGACCCATTTGTTTTTGACTCAATGGCGTGCTCGAGAGTCTCATGTACGATACATGAGCCAAACCGATGCACTCACAGGGGTCTATAACCGCCGCTTCGCGCATCAATATTTAGGAGAGTCGATTCGACGGGTGGATCATCAGCCCGTTACGGTGGCATTGTTAGATTTAGATCACTTTAAGCAGATTAATGATCAGCATGGGCATTTGATTGGTGATGATGCGTTACGACTGACCGCCAATACATTAAGAGAACATCTACGAGGACAGGATGTGGTGGCTCGCTTTGGTGGCGAAGAGTTTATTCTCATTTTTCATGGCGCAGATGTGGAGGCCGGTGCCAAGCTTGCCGAGCGTTGCCGTATTCAAATTGAGCAAATGACCTTGTATAGCGCATCAGGAGCTGTGCCAATTACTGCAAGTTTTGGGGTGGCAGGCGTAAGTCATGCAGGACAAGCGATTGATGAAGTGTTGCAGCATGCGGATGAGGCGCTGTATGTGGCAAAGAAACAGGGACGTAATCAAGTGGTGGTCACGTCGGCAGTTTCAGATGTTTCAAAAAACAGTACGACCTTGGTGTCATTGCTGAAATGACCAACGATGGGCGAGATCAGCAATTGACACAAATGCTGTTTCAGTGGGTATGCTTGCGGGCGTATTCACGATAGCTAGGGGTAGCCCTAGTGTGCATGCCGGTGTTGTTCCTCAATGATCACAATATGGATCGCAAGAATGCGAAATTTGCTTGAGCTAAAATATAGTGAGACGTCGGCACTATTAATGGCTGTCTTGATTTTTGAACTCCTCAGCTATATTGCTTGGGGGCTTTATAATGTCAGTGACCCGATTAACCAACATTTTGTTAATGCCGAGATGATTTGGCAGGTATTTTGGATTTACATAGGTGCATTGACGGTGGCCGTGAGTTGGCTCTGTTTATGTGTGCGGCATCGAAAAAGTGAACGTTTGCAACTGCCGCTTAGTATGGGGGCGGTGTCTATTTTTTTGATTACCATGGTTTTTTCAGGTTATGCCAGTGGGCTACTGGCCATGTCGTTGGGTGTGGTGCTGGCCGGTGCGCCCATGATTGGCATTTTAATGTTGCCGCCCCGCGTGGTGTTGGCTGCGGTACTCAGTGGTGGGGTGTTTTTGGGTTGCCTTACCTATGCCTCTGTGGCGGGGTATTTGCGTTATGCCCCATTGTTTAATGAGCAACTGATTAATTCATCACCTGATTATGGGGTGTTCTATTTTTGGAGTCAGGTTTATTTTGTGATTCCGTTTCTCATCATGATTTTGGCCGTGGCGCATCAATTTTTGCTGCAATGGCGTGAGCGAGAAGCGCGTATTCACCACATGAGTCAGACCGATGCTCTGACTGAGTTGTACAATCGCCGCACCGCGCATGATTTGCTGACCCAGTTGTTGTCGCAGCCACAGCCGCATCCGGTGTCGGCGATCTTGTTGGATTTGGATCACTTTAAACTGATCAACGATCAGCACGGCCATTTAATTGGTGATCGGGCGCTAAAAATGGCCGCGCAATCACTTAAAAACAGCTTACGTACCGATGACCTGATTGCACGGTTTGGTGGCGAGGAGTTTTTGGTGGTGCTCAACGGTGTCACTTGTCATACCGCACGCAGTGTGGCTGAACGATGCCGACGTATTTTAAGCCAGACGACCGTACTCAATGATATGGGCGAGCGTGTGGTGGTCACGGGCAGTTTTGGCGTGTCATGTATGTTGAGTGGGCCTGACGCCAAGGTTGATGATTTATTGCGTCAAGCCGATGAGGCGCTGTATGCAGCCAAAACAGAGGGTCGTAATCGGGTGGTCAACCACAGTTGTATGCTCGAAACGCAACAACTCACGCATCCGAGTGCGCGCCGTGCGCATCGTGTCACCCGTGCGGGAGATTCCTCAGTCGCATTGCCACCCAAGACCCATTGAATGCAATAGGTCTGGGTGTGACCGCTATTGGTTAAGCGGTGCGTTTTTTAGGCACCCAAGCCCACAACATGTGGGCTTCGACGGGGCTGTTTCCTGTCGAATCAGTGATGACGACAGGCACTAATACCTCGCCTTTCGGGTCATTGATGATGCGCTGGCGTTGTTCGGCGGTGAGGGTTGCCACGGCCTTCATGTCACCTTTTGCCAGCTTTTTATAGTCCAAATGCAACGACTTGATCAGCGGCATTTTGTCGTCTGGCAGGTTTGCACCAACCACAAAACCGGTGGCGGTTTCGGCCAGCAAGGCCATCGCCACAGCATGTAAGCTGTTGATATGGTTTTGCATGGGCTTGCGGTTTTTGATGGTACACACCACTTGCTCTGTACTGACCACGTCGTAGCGAATCCCACCTGTGGCCACCATTGGAACGATTTTTCCAAAAGCAACCGACAACAGGGTCGTGCGTACGCCTGCGGGCAGACGGGCTGTGGCGTTGACAACTTTCATTAAGCGGTTAGGCTGACTCATGTTGGCTCCTGTGCTGACCGGTGAGGGTCAGTCTTTAAAGTTGTTAAATTGCAACGGCACACCAAATTGCTGCTCTTTCAAAAAGCTCATGACCTGTTGCAGCGTGTCACGCTTTTTGTCGGTCACACGAATTTTGTCGCCTTGAATGGAAGCCTGCGCTTTGATGCCACTTTCTTTAATGGCTTTGTTGATCTTTTTAGCGGTATCCGAGTCAAGGCCATCTTTGAGTTTCACCACTTTGTGAATATGCTTGCCCGAGGCACTTGGGTCTTGTGGGTCAAGCGCCTGAATGTCAATTTTGCGTTTGTGCATGTGGTTTTCGAGCATTAAATAGACGTTGTCTACTTGCAGCTCGTTTTCGCCAGTAATTTTGATTTCTTTGTTTTTTTCGTTCAGTTCAATCGAAACGTCACTGCCCCGAAAATCGAAGCGGGTGGCGATTTCCTTTTGGGTGTTTTGGACGGCGTGATTGACTTCAAAAATTTCCAGTTCGGAGACAACATCAAATGAGGGCATGGGATTTACCTTTACAGGGGTGAAAACTGTTTGCGATGCTAGGCGGCTTTGCGCATTCAGACAAGGACTAATCATGATCCGTACCGTAGCCATTACCGAATTTGACCTGACATTGCCTGCAACCGTGTGGGATGTGCGAGACGCCAAGGCGTATGCCGAAGGCCATGTGGCAGGGGCAATCAATCAACCGTTAGATACCCTGACTGCTGATTTGTTGGCGGCTGTGCCAGCGGGTGAGCCGGTGTTTGTGTTGTGTGGCGGGGGCAGTAAGGCTGGGCGAGCAGCGGCGTTGCTGGCGTCGTTTGATGCCGAGCGTGACATTGTCGAGCTGACCGGTGGCACGCGTGCGGCCAAGGCTGCGGGAATGCCGATTGAGCTGGGCTGAACACGCGATGATGACGCACACAACGGGAAAGAGTGGTTGCTAATCAATGAATGATGATCCTCGTCTGTGAGGATCAATATAGTACTTGTTTAAAATGGAGCGGCGTCATGGTGTTTGTGAATGAGTATATTACCCCTCAAGATGTGTTGCGATTTGATATGCAGCAAGATTGGGAGTTGATACAGCAACCGATTATTGAGCGTCCAGATGGTAAGAAAGAACGCTTTACAGGGACTTTTTCGAACCTAATTTTGGACGAAATATTGCTAGCTAGCACAAATGATGCTGATTCAAAAAAACGCCCATCAATGCAACATTTTGCGATTGATCGAGTACAAGAGATTTACCTTCGTCGGGGCGGTTTTGGTCGTGAGGCGTGGGGAGATTTGGGGGTTACATATTATCTATTATATATTAAGGGCTATCGCATCTATTTTTCTGTTTTATATGAAGGTAATTTAAAGCTATCCGATCCTGAAAATAAAATTTCAGCTTACACTCTGTTTTTGAACCAAATTGTCATTCCTAAGGGATTAGAAGTTAGCAGAGACTCCATTCTATTGCTAATTAAGGATGCCATACAAGTGTTTGGAGAATCAGGTGTTAGATCGAATTATCATTATATTTTCAATTTTCAATTTTAATCTTTTTATCAGCTTCCGCCTTTTCAGTTTTGGCGTAGTCCGGCATTACCGGGTTTGATGGTGAGTGGACGTTTTCATGTTGATATTTGGCCGCGTCATTTGATATGGGCGTTTGAGTGGTGTGATGTGTCTACACCGATCACCTTAAAACGTGGTGAGCCTTGGTGGTATGTGCGTTTTGACCATGCTGACCCCAGTCGTGCGGTGCGTATGGTTGCTGCTGAAAAAACGCCTGAGGTGACGGCGTATCTACAGGCGATCAAGGGGGTGACCAATTATGTCAACCAGACCTTTAGCTTGATGGAGGTTGCCAAGCAATGGCGGCCTGAGCGGTTGTTGCAGGTGAAGGCACGGCCTGCGGCTGAGGTGGATGGTGAGGGGGTGGTGCAGACGGTGTTGGCTGAGCAGATGTTGGCTGAATAGGTTTGAGAAAGAATCATGCTGGTGATTCTTGTTAACGTGGTCACTTGGGATTTGAATCGTTATGAAGAGTTCATATTGCGTTTATAACCGCAGCAAGGTCGATACGATAAATAACATATTTTTTGAAATACCAATAGGCGCTGGTTTAATTAATTTTATTTTTGCAATGGGCGTGACGAATTGAAAAAAATAATTGCAAGTCTCATGTTGATCATCGGTTGTGGAGCCTATTGGTTATCTACTTTTTCCGTTAAGAACCCTCAGAGCAACGTTATGCATCAAGATCCGTTATCCCCTGTAAAAGTCACCCTATCAGCAGCCAAAGGTATTAATAGAAAATTAATCCTGCGATTTTCAAGATGCATTTATTATAGCCATTTTCCTCTAGAAGAGAATGTATATAGATCTAGTATGTATCTGCAATTTCCAAAGTCCACATTTTCAGGTAATATCCATAACCAGTATGTATGCCCACTTCAAAAAGATGGCTATGTCACAGATTTAGAAATTCGACAAACCTCTTCATTCCATCTAGGAAATGGACCACATCATCCTGATCATAATGACTACTGGGTTCGTTATTATGACAATAATGGACAAGGGCTAATAGCTAAAAAAAACAACATGCAGCTTTATCGGAGAGGTCCAAACATGCAGACCTTATTAGTTGATTATTTTCCCTATAAAAAACATGGACTCATGATTAATTTTACTCCTTACAGCCCTCAGCTTGAAGGGTCGGGTTTTACTAAAGTTTTTGATATTACCACGTTTTTAAGCGAGAATTTTGAGGTGCATTACTCAGTCTTTACATCGGATTTTTTGACGAATGACGATGCATCTTTTACTGCAAAAATTGACAACCAATTCGCCAATGATTTTTATCAAGCAGTGCAGGGTAATCAAGATATTCTCGATCACCATGAAATTATTAAGCAGTTCATCATCAACAATGAACGCGTTGTGGCTTATATCAAAGCACACGTAGAGGAAGTGAAGCAATGAGCAATTACCCTGTCACCTATCAGTTAACCGCAACTCAGCAAGCCCAACTCTTAGTCGAGATAAATAAAGCTCAAACTGTAGAAAACTATGCCGATGCCTATAAGTATTTAGCACTTACAATTCCTATGAGTAAGGTTGGCGTTGAGGTTAACTTTGATGATGCCATGGGTTTGGCACTTTGGTTAGGTGTAGCAAGCAGCACCAATGGTCATACAGGTAATTTAATAGATATATCATTAGACTTGCTTCGAAAATTATTTTTTGATCAATTCAAGGTTGTATAAACCCGCAATCAACGCACACCGAAGGCCAAAACGACGACGAGCACTCCGATATCGCTCTCGTAAAATTGCAAACAGCTTTATTCCTCGAATGGCATGTTCAACGATGATCCTACGACGACTAATCTCTGTGTTGATTCGGCGCTTAATGCAGGACAGCGGTTTCTTCTTGCTTGATTTAAATGGAAGCAAAACAACAATATCTGACAATAAATGACCTATTCCTTGATAGCCACTATCAACCAAACAACCACTGACCGAACCCTTCAATTCAAAGCCATATTTTTGAGATAGCTTGAAATCATGCATACGACCTGTGCCGTGAGCAAGGCTCAAAATCAAACCTGTACTCGCATGAACAACCAGTCGCGTCAACGACCACAACACCCCAGTCCACTTCAACACCGGCTTGATCAGGGATGCGTTTGCTGAGCCTGAAATGACCAGAGCGGATCAGATGATCCTCTACATGATTGATTATTTTACAAGCTGTACCATCGCTTACACCAAAATCAACCCCAATATGAAACTGGGTGCGATACTCTCGCCAGTAGGTTAAAGCCATCAGAATATGATCTTCTAGGCAAAGCTTAGACGGTCGGCCAGAGTTCTTCTTGCTGGCTTCTCGTTGCTGTAAAACGTCGCACATCAGGCTAAAGGTATCTGGACTGAACCTGTATAGCGTTTGAACTGTGCGGGCGATAGGTCGCTAAACTGAGTGTATTTCATGGGTACAGTTTAATAGATTTTATACTTTCGAAGTAAGTCTAATGATTTAAATAGTTTTTTAGCACAAGTTTCAGGAGATGTTATCAACACAGATGGATCAAGTTCTCCAAGGAGGTAAAACTTAAACCGCTTTAAAGCGTTCACGAGCGATTGTGAACATGATAAGCGGGAATGCCGATTTGAGCTGGCCTAAACCCGCTATGATGACCCACAGGCGACCGCGTGTTGGCGGTGTGGGTCATGTGGTTTGAGTGTTTAACGCAGAGGGTGGTGGTGCATGGTGAGTCAAAAAATCCCCTGTAATCAAATTTTTTATGGGCCAGCCGGAACCGGCAAAACCTATCATTTGCAGCAACTGCAAGCCCAATACACCGAGCAACGCCATCAGCCAGACCGTGAGGAGTTTTTGGCCGAGTTGATTCGTCCATTGGTGTGGCGTGAGGTGTTGCTGTTGGTGATGTTGGATTTAAACAAAGCGGTTAAAAAATCTGATCTCATGGCGCATCGGTTTTATCAGCTTAAAGCCCAGCTTAATCAGCGTGCCAACCAAAAAGGTGCGGGCATTTGGAATGTGCTAAACGACCACAGTATTGATGTGCCCAAAGGGGCGTATTCGGTGCGCAAAGAGCCGTTGGTGTTTTCGGAGCTGGATAAAAACTATTGGATCATTGCCAACCCCGACCATGATGATGTGCAAGAGATGCGGCAATTGCTGGATCAAATTGGCCGTGGCCCGCAAGGGCATCAGCAGGTGCAGCGCTACAGCATGGTGACGTTTCATCAGTCGTATGGTTATGAAGACTTTATTGAAGGCTTGCGCCCTGTCTTAAATGACGACAACCCCGACGGCCATGTGCGTTATGAGATCAAGCAAGGGGTGTTTGTGGCGTTGTGTGAGCGCGCCCGTAATGACCCCGAGCATCAATATGCGATGTTTATTGATGAGATCAATCGCGGTAACGTGAGCAAAATTTTGGGCGAGCTGATCACCCTGATTGAACTGGATAAACGAGACGGCCAAGCCAACGCCATTCGGGTGCGGCTGCCTGCGTCGGGCGCGTGGTTTAGTGTGCCCGCCAATGTGAGCCTGTATGGCAGCATGAACACTGCCGACCGATCACTTACCCCACTCGATACCGCGTTGCGGCGGCGTTTTGAGTGTATTGAAATGATGCCCGACCCTGAAGCGTTGGGGCATCGTCAGATTGACGGGCTTGATTTAACCACCCTGCTGCACACCTTAAATGCCCGTATTGAGTTGCTATTGGGGCGTGATGCGCTGTTGGGGCAGGCTTATTTTTGGTCAGTGACCGATCTTGCAGGGCTGCAACAGGTGTTTCTGTACAAGGTTTTGCCCCTATTACAAACCTATTGTTATGACCAATGGCAGCCGATTCGGTTGATTTTTAATGATCATCGTAAACCGGTTGAACTGCAATGGATTCAGCAGATTGACGATGAAGCGCGGGTTCGTCAGTGGTTGGGCGATGATGTGGCGGTTGCGATTCAACCGACGTATCGGATTAATCATGCGGCGTTTGCTGACATAGACAGCTACCGGATGATGCTGTGATCCCGTCGCATACGCTGTGTTATGAACATGAGTATGTGTATCGGGTGGGCAGTCGCCTGACGGCACAGACGGGGCGTCATGCCGTGCCTGCAACTGCCTTTGACTGGTTGGTTGAGCAGAGCGGCACATGGCTGACCTTTGACCATATCGGTCGGGTGATGGTGCTAAAAACCCAGCAGTATGTGGGGGTGATTCAGACCCCATGTGGTCATGTGATCGAGATTTTGCCCAAGACCGGCAAGGTTGGGCAAACGCCAGCTCAAGGGCGTCAGATGTTGCTAGAGATGCTGCGTCATCTGCCGGATTTTAAGCATCTGGCGGTAGGTATGGCGCATGTGCAAACCTGTGATATGCCGATGTTGGCGGTGTTGGTGCAGTTGGCGTTGCAGTCTTTTGCACAAGTGGTGCAGCGGGGCTTGAGTCGGCGTTATGTGAGCCAACAGGCCAATCGTGCCACGTTAAGCGGTCGGTTGTGTGTGAGCGCTCAGATTCGGTACAACAGCGCGCATCGGGAGCGGTTTTATACCGAGCATGACGACTACAGCGCCAATATCCCCGAAAACCGGCTGATTCGTGCGGCGGTGCTGCTGGCCTTGCGCCTGTGTCCACATGGTGCGGCTCGACAGTTGGCACATGAACTCAATCAACGTTTGGCAGAGATTCCTGCCAGTGTGGATGTCGCCGCCGATCAACGCCGTGTGCAGGTGGTGAGCCGTGCGCCAGAGTACGACGCTGCGCTGGCATGGGCGCAACTGCTGCTGAGCGGGCAGAGTCCGTTGGTGGGTGCAGGTGCGCAAGCGGCGGTCAGCTTGATGTTTGACATGAACCGACTGTTTGAGCGTTATGTCTCCGCTCATGTGGCGCGACAGTTGCCACAGGGGCACCACTGGGTGGCGCAAGCCCGCCACCATGCGTTATTGCAACAGGCCGATGGCCGTTTGCATCGGCGCTTAGCACCCGATGTGCTGTATCAGATTGACGGCCAAAACCACTATATTATTGATACCAAATGGAAGACCCCCCGCCAAGGCAGCACCGTGGCTGCGATCAGCAGCGATGATTTACATCAAATGTTTGCCTATGCGGCGGCCTATTTGCCACACGGCGGCGCGGTCTGTGTGGTGTATCCCAAGACCGAGCATTTTGGGGCGGCGGTCAGTACCCTACGCTTTAACCATATTGGTGCGGCACCCATTGAACTGTGGTTGATTCCGTTTTGTTTAACCCAATTGGCCTTGGTCGATGCACCCGCGCATTTGCCCAGCCTCGCCCGCCGTGCCCGTCACGCAGCGGGTGTTATTGTGGAGAGTGATTGATGTTGCAATACGAGATTTTTCCGGTCACGCCGTTTGCGCAAAACTGTACGTTGTTGTGGGATGACCACAGCAAAGACGCGGTGTTGATTGACGCAGGCGGTGAGGTAGAACGTCTTAAACAGGCCATTGCTGCCAAAGGTTTAACCCTCACGGCCTTGTGGTTGACTCATGGTCATTTGGACCATGTGGGGGCGGTCGGGCAGTTATCGCGTGAATGCGCTGTGCCGGTGATTGGCCCACACCGTGCCGATGCGTTTTGGATTGACGCCTTGCCCCAGCAAGCGCAAATGTTTCGCTTTCCCAATCCAGAAGCCATTGTGGTAGGGCAATGGCTGGCCGGTGGCGACACCCTCACATTGGGCGGTTATGGTTTTGAGGTGCGTTTTACGCCCGGCCACACACCCGGTCATGTGGTGATTTATAGCCCTGATTTGGCGTTGGTGTGGACGGGTGATGTGCTGTTTGCTGGTAGTGTTGGCCGCACGGATTTTCCAATGGGCGATCACGGTCAACTCATGGCATCGATTCAGCGCGAGTTGTTTAGTTTGCCCGATGACACCCAGTTTATTTGTGGGCATGGTCCAATGAGTACCATCGGCCATGAAAAACGCCATAACCCGTTTGTCGCAGGGCGCGCTGGTTAACCTGCCTGTCTGGACGGTGAAGCGTCTTGTGGGCGGTTGGCGATGTTAGTCGTCTTGAAAGTCGTTGTGACCCAGCTCGCCTGACAGTGGGCTGGTCTCGGCAGCGACTGCGTATTCTTCGCTTGCCCATGCGCCAAGGTCGATCATTTTGCAGCGTTCAGAGCAAAACGGTCGGTCGGGGTTGCCCGTCCACGCACTGAGTTTGCGGCAGCGTGGGCAAGGCACTTGGCTGATGCTTGATGTCGTGGTTGGCGTGGGGATGGCTGTGCTAGGGTCGTTTGATGCAGTCATGGCAATGCCCTTGGGCTATGAATCTGGCTTAAACCTTGGATAATAGCGCATCTTGCCTTTGTGTCTGGTCTGCCATGCGCCTGTTTCGCCCTGATGCCTTAAGTCCACCGCGTGATTTTGTGCCGCCTACCTTGCCAACCGACCGACCCCTGTGGCTGGAAATTGGTGCAGGGGTGGGCTTGCATGCCTTGACCTGTGCGCGGCAACATCCAGACATTGACCTGATCGCTATTGAGCGCACCGCCGAGAAGTTCCAAAAATTTCAGCAATCGTTTGTCAGTGACCCAAGGCCCAATTTAACCCCCATTCATGCCGATGCGTTGCCGTGGGTGGTGCATGCCTTACCGCCGGCCAGTGTGTCTCAACTATTTATTTTGTACCCCAACCCTGAGCCTAAAAACCCTGCCCAGCGCTGGTTAAATATGCCGTTTTTTGCGTTTTTGTTGTCGCGTTTGCAGGCCAATGCCCAGATTGTGCTGGCCAGTAATATCGTGAGTTATGTAGATGAAGCCGAGCAACACGCGCGTCAGGTGTGGCAATTGCCGGTGACTCGTCATGCGGTCAACGCCGAACAAGTGGGCGCAGGCCGCACGCATTTTGAGATCAAATATTTGGCGCGTGGTGAGCCGTGCGCCGAGCTACGCATGGTCAAGCCGTTGGGTTATTGCACACCGTTTGATGCAGCGTCTGCCGACCAATAAACACAGGTCAGTTGTTGCCGCCGAAAACAAAAGCTCAGCCCTTCTGACAAACTGACCAGCACACTACCCAAATTGAGCAAGGGCTGTTGTCGCTCACGATAGCGCTGGACCAAGGCGCGGCGGCTGAGCTGGCTAATCGGTTGCTGTTCAAACTGTACATTGGCCTGTGCGCCCAGCGTGATGCTCTGTACGCAATCATTGAGGTCATAGCGCAGGCTGAGTTGATAGTGCGGAAACCATTCGCGGCGGCTGTCATCCAAATGATCTAACCCTGCAATCACCTGTAGGGGAGCGTCTAACGATTGGCCAAGCGTCTGGTGTGCCTGTTGGCGTGATTGCCCAATCAGGTGTTGCAGCGCGTCGGGGAGTTGCAGGGCGTGTACGGTATGCATGAGCGGTGACCTTGTGTGAGGATGCAAAACGGGGACGACGTGACCGCCGCCCCAAGCAGTCTTATTCTGACAATGGCGCAGGGGGCCTGTGAGCGGGTGTCTGGCTTGGCAAAGGCCGACCGCGTTGGCCAATCTGATACCAATCAACGTGCCGTGTGATCAGCATGATGCTGGCAATCACCACAAACACCAGCACCGATCCCAGCACTAAGGCATGGTCTTCGGACTGCAAAATCACATACAACGTGCCGTACATGGCCGACAGAATCACCCCCAGACCCAGCGCACGTCTAATCCCATGCAGCACAAACGACACATAGCAACAAATCAGCAGTACGCAGGCCACACTTGAGCCGAGGTACGCCAGCCCAAACGCGATGTGTTCACTAAACGACAGCAACAACAGATAAAACGTTGCCAAGGCCATGCCCACCAAGGTGTATTGAATTGGGTGAATGCGCAGGTCTTTTAACACTTCAAACAAAAAGAACGCGGCAAAGGTCAGCACCACAAACAACAGCGCATATTTTAAGGTGCGGTCGGTCAACAGATACACGTTCACAGGATCGACAAAGCGCACCCCAAACATCTGAGTGACCGCATCGCCTTGCTCGCGCAGGTCATATTCTGACACCGCGCTATAGCGGGGTTGTAGCTGATCACAACTGGCGTTTTTTTGTTGCGTGATACATGCCACAAGGGTTTGGCTGTTTTGATTGGACAAATAACTGCTTTGCCACGTGGCGCTAAAATCCTTGGCGCGCAGTTGCTTGCTGGGCAATTGACCACCAAAAAAACTCGGATGCGGCCAGTTGGCATGGACGGTCATGTGCATGTCTTTGCCCAAGGGTTGTACGGCAAGGCTGTCCATCCCTGCAAATGCCACATCAAGCTGAAACTGTAAGCTGGGTTGCTGCGCGATCACGCCAAGGTTGAGACGGGTGTAAGGCAGGTTAAACGGGGCGGTTTCGCCATCACTGGGCAGTTCAAAGACATATTTTTGTTGATTCACTGTCAAAACCGGTTGGCTGTTTAGACCCCGCAGGTCTGACAAACTCAGGTATAGCTTGGCCTCTGCCCATTGCACGGTTTGGTTGGCGGCGGGTTTGAGCAGGCTGGCATCGGGCACAAATTGACCGGTTAAGCTCAGGCGGTTTTGATAGGTGAGGGCATGATAAATGCCACGCTGATAGCTGTGTGGATCGACCGTTAGTGTATTCGTCCACTGGCTGCTTTTGGGCACAATGACGCGTTGGGTGGTGGTGGTGGTGGTGGTGGTACAGGGGACAGTTTTTTGATCGTCGTTGACACACTGCTCGACGGTCTCTACAGGCACCACAATAAAGGGCCCGAGGACGGATTGACTGCGCACGTTGTCACGGCTGATCTCGCTCATCACCTGCTGATAACGGCCTTGGCGCTCGTGTACGATGCCACGCAGCATGGCAAACAGCACCAAAAACCCAATCATGATCAGCAGCATGAGACCAATTTTAAGGGTGAGTGTTTTTTGCATGAGGGATATTCTCGGTCAAGTCCTGATGCAATACAGCATGGGGCTTGCCGATGGGGTGTGGGTGCGGGTGCGGTGTGGTGTTGATGAAAGCTGTGTGAAGATTCGATGGATCAATACAGTACAATAAAAAGATACCAGCTGATGAAGGTCAGGCTGAGGTCATTTGTCATAGGCCAGTCACAGCGTGCAGACAAAGCCCTGATCATCCAAGATGTGAAAGACGCAGTCGCGACAGGCAAGATTGTGACCATTAGCCAAAGTACGATTCGCTATAAAGGCTGGCTTCACGTTTGACGGGTCAAAAGTAAGCAAAAACCCTGCTCACTTGGAAAAATCTCCATCCATGGCTCAAACAATTCCAAGTGAGCGTCCCTGAAAATAGTGATCTAATTGATTGATTGTATTTAGCTTATTCGTGATTTTCATGATTTAACGCATAGCGTGTGTTACGCCCACCACCTTCTTGCTTTTTTAGGCAGCCTTTTTTCACGAGATCGCTCAAATGTCGCGTGGCGGTTGGCTTACTGACACGCGCAACGGCCTGATATTTGCTGGCATTGATGCCCTCAGCAAAATCCCCATCAAGCAACCGATTCACCACCTTCTTTTGTTCTGGCAGTAATTCGGTCAGATCATGCTGACGCCAAAATCGCGTTTTTTGTAGGGTGTGTTGGACTTGCGCGAGTGCGGTCTCGATGGTTGTGGTAAGGATCTGGCAAAACCAGACCAACCAATGGGTGATATCCAAACCACCACGTTGAGTGTGCTCCAAAATATCGTAGTACCCCTGACGGTGATCCAAAATCGCAATCGACATGGCATACAGTCGAATACTGTGTGAATCACCTTGTGCCAACGCACGATCGGTTAAGGCTCTGGTGATACGGCCATTCCCGTCATCAAAAGGGTGCAGTGTTACAAACCAGAGGTGGGTGATGGCCGCACGAACTAATGGATCAAGATGCTGCTGGTGTGCGCTGTTGTTAAACCAATCGACAAATTGCTGTACACGTTGCTCAAGATTCACTCGAGGCGGTGCTTCAAAGTGAACCGTTGGACGATCAATACGCCCTGATACCACTTGCATCGGCTCATCACCACGCAGCGCGCCCACACAAATGCGACCCGTCCACACGTTTTGTTCGGGGAATAACCATGTATGCCATTGAAATAACTGATTGATCGTGAGCGGATGATCCAGTTGCGTAATTGCATCCATCATCATCTGGGCCAAACCTTCCGAGCGTAATGAGGTTGGATAGGGGGTGTCACTGTGCAAGCCTAAGCGTTTGGCGAGGGACGAGCGCACGGATTGTGCATTTAAAGACTCGCCTTCAATCGCTGAGGAGCACAGCAGGTTTTGCAGCAAGGCATCAAGTTGTTGCTCACGGGATTGATCGGGCAAGGATGCGCCAACCAATACACCCAGTTGATAGTGCAGATGGCGTAAAGATGGGGAAAGTTGATGTTCATCCCATGTGAAGTTAGGCCATGCTTCATGTTGCCAAATCCACGGTGTGTCTAGAGTATGCAACCCGTTCCCCAAACAAGATGACGTCGAGTGAGCCGATTATAGCCAACATTCGGCTCATTTGGTGAGCCAAAAACACCCAAGATGATTGTGGGGCGTCTCAGAAAACGGGAAAAAATCGTCGGCTAAGCAAGCGATAAGCGTGCATTATTGGCATCAAACATGAGACATCAGCAAAATCAACCCATCAATGTCATGGGTTTTGTGATGTCTGAGCGTGTGCAGCGAGTAGCCAATCGATTAAAACACCAACACCACCCGCACGCCATTGGCCACATTACACACATCAATACGCCCCTGATGCCGTGTCATGACTTCTTTGACTAAGGTCAAACCGATACCGGTGCCTTTGCGACCATTAGGGCGCGGTAGCGAGTAATAGCGATCAAACACTTGGGGCAAGGCGTAGTCGGGAATCGTCGCTCCCTCGTTGTCGATGCACAGTTGAATGCCTGCTGTGTCGGCCAGCACCGACAGCCGCAGTTGTCCCCCTTGTGGACAAAAGTCGATGGCGTTATCCAGCACATTGCCCAACGCCTGCGCCAGCCAAAAAGGTTCGGCGTGTAGAGCAAGGGTTTGCGGCAGGGTATTGCCCACGACCAGTTGCTTGCTGACGATCAGGCTATGCCGTTGTTCCATTAAGGTGTTGATGATCGCCACCAGATCAACCGGTTGGCGTACAAATTCATCATGGCGTTGTTCAAGCCGTGCTAGCACCAATAGGCGTTCGATCAGGTGGTGCAGGCGTTCGGTTTGTTGGCTGATGTTGCGGGCAAAACGGTGTTGGTCGGCGCGGGGCAGGTCGTCTTGTAGTAGTTCGGCGCTGGCACTGATGGCGGTCAGTGGGCTTTTGAGTTCATGGGTTAGGGTGTGAATGTATTGCTCAACATAGGCGCGGTCTTCCAATTGATTGCGCATTTGCTCGACTGCTTGGGTCAGGTCATTGAGTTCTCGTGCCGAAAAAAAATGCGGGGCGGGCTGGCCGAGCGGGGCGAGTGCCAAAGCATAGCGGCGCACTTGGTTAATGCTGTGACGCAGCCAGAGGGCAATCAATGCGCCCAACAGCAGCGAAATAAGCAGCATGGCGGCGGCGCTGGTGAGCATGTCGTGTTGGGCTTGGTCGATATACGGCTGGACGGCTCGTCCGGCTTTGCCCACGCTCACCACCCCCAGCAGTTGACCGCGCCACACGACTGGTGCGGCCACATACATGGTCGAGCTGGTGTCGTCGTTGGGGTCGCTGCGGGTTGAGCGCGCGCCATATTGTCCACGCAGGGTGCGGTACACATCATTCCAGCGCGAAAAATCGTCGCCCCGATGTTGTCCGGTCGAGTCGTACAGCACGATGCCCTGTGCATTGGTGATATACAGTTGTTGCTGCACGTCATTTTTGGTCATGAGCCAAATTTTGGCATGGAGCGGCCGCTTGAGTGTGGCCTGAATCTCGCGGTCAAACGCTGCTTGGTTGATGCGTCCAGCCGCCACGTCATCGGCTACCAAAGCGGCAATGATTTGTGCGTTGTCGGCAAGGGTGTCTTCGACCACTTGGCGCATATTGGGTTTGATTTGGCGTTGTAGGGTATTGAGCAGTAACAAGCTGCCGATCAACAGCACGGTCGCCAGTGCCAGCCAAATGCGGACAAAAATCGACATCTTAACGACTCAACCGATAGCCCAAGCCACGATGCGTCACAATTGGGTCGGTGGGATGCACAGCACGTAGTTTTTGCCGTAGCGTTTTGATGTGGCTGTCAATGGTACGCTCTAGGCTGTGGTCGGGGTGTTGCCATGCTTGTGCCATTAATTGGGCGCGACTGAGTACCCGTTCGGGGTTTCTCAGCAGGGCTTCCAGCAGGCGCAGCTCATAGCGGGTCAGTGGTAAAGGTTGGCCGTGATAATGCACCTGACAGCGCGCATCGTCATAGTGCCAGACTCCCCATGACAGCGAGACGCTGGTGGGGTCGGGGAGCGGTTGTGGCGCTTGAACGGGTTCGGTCGGCAGCGGGGGTAGGGTTGATTCCATCCGCCGCCAAATCACTTTGATCCGCGAGATAATTTCCCGTGGACTAAAGGGCTTGGCGCAGTAGTCATCTGCGCCAATTTCTAAACCAATAATGCGGTCGATTTCGTCATTGCGTGCCGTTAAAAATAACAGCGGGGTGGTGTGATGTTGGCGAATCTGCCGACATAAATCGAAGCCGTTTAAATCGGGCAGCCCGACATCTAAGATTAAAAAATCAAAGCGTTGCTGATCCAGCGCGTGCAGTGCCGCCTGTGCAGTGGTGTGCCATGCGACGTCCCAGCCTTCACGACTGAGGGCATAGTGTAGGGGTTCGGCGATGGCGGGGTCGTCTTCGACCAGCAAAATGTGTTTATGGGGCATGGTGGGGGTGTTCATCCAATCAAACCGAAGGTCAGTCAGCCGCCACACCGGCGGGTTTAAAAAAGGCCAACCGAATGGCTGGCCTGTGTGTGGGTGCGGCTGCGATTCAAGCTGTGGGCGGTGTTTAACCCACCACACTAAACCCCAGCACGGATCAGGTCGACGGCTTTTTCGGCAATCATGATGGTGGGCGCGTTGGTATTGCCGCTGACCACGGTGGGCATGATCGAGGCATCAATGACCCGCAGTCCTTCCACGCCATACACTTTGAGGTTGGCAGGGCTGACCACCGCCATATCGTCGGTGCCCATTTTACAGGTGCCGACCGGATGGTACACGCTGTCGACCCGTTTGCGCAGAATGGCACGGATGTCGTCGTCGCTGTGCACATGGGCTGTGGCGGTATCGCGTTTGATCCAGCGTTTAATGCTGGGGGCATCCAGCAGTTTTTTGGTGGTTTTGTAGGCATTGACCATCTGCTCAAGGTCATCAGGATGATTCAAAAAGCCAATGTCAATCAACGGGGCGCTGTGCGGGTTGGCGTCTTTTAAAGTCACGCTGCCACGGCTTTTGGGGCGCAGCAAGCAGGTATGACAGGAAAACCCATGCGACAGCACCAACTTACGGGCGTGGTCTTCAACAATGCCAATGACAAAGTGCAGTTGAATGTCTGGGCGATCCATTGCAGGGTCGGTTTTGAGAAAGCCGCCGTATTCGGCAAAGTTGCTGGTTAACATGCCACGGCGTTCTTGGCGAAACTTGGCAATTGATTTCATCATGCGGAACGTGCCGCCCACCGAGATGCCCACCAAGTCCAAGCTGTCGGCTTCAAAACAAAAAATAAAATCGGGATGGTCTTGCAGGTTTTGACCGACCCCTGCCAAGTCATGCACCACGTCAATACCGTGTTGTTTGAGCTGTGCTGCGGGTCCCACGCCCGAGATCATCAAGATTTGTGGGGTTTGCAGCGCCCCTGCACTGAGCAAAATTTCTTTGTGGGCGTACAGGTCGTGGGTCTTGCCGTTTTGTTGATAGCGCACGCCAATCGCACGTTTGCCTTCAAACAAAATTTTAAGCACCGTTGCGCCGGTTTCGACCACCAAATTGGCGCGTTTGCCCATGTAAGGGTGCAGGTAGCCACGGGCAGCGCTACAGCGTTCGCCGTTGATTTCGGTGACTTGATACGGGCCTAAGCCTTCTTGGGTTGCGCCGTTAAAGTCATGATTAACCGGAAAACCGGCTTCTTTGACGGCATCCATGTACACCTGTTGAAACGG
>JBEANQ010000012.1:0-26724 GCA_041165345.1 Pseudomonadota bacterium | reverse complement strand
AGCTCGACACCGCGCTTTTTGAGTTCGACTTGTACCAATGGCAGACCGTTGATCAAAATCGTCACATCAAAGCGAGTTTTGCGGGTGTTCTGCGCCGCATCGTGCTGCACGACTTGGTTGGTCACTTGGAATTCATTACGACACCAGTCATCACTGTTTAAAAAACGCAGGTACTTGGTGCTGCCGTCATCGCGGCTTAAGCTGTATTTGTCGCGCAAGATTTTGGCACGCTCAAATACGGTATTGCCTGCATTCAGATGGCTAATGACTTTTTTCCATTCGGTATCAGTCAGTGGCTTGTCGGTGATCTGGTTATGAATTTCGATTTGCTGGCGTAGATTGTGCAGCATGGCGGCTTCATTGGCGATCTGTACGCGCTGATAGCCCAATCCATCGAGCTGCTTCAGTAACGCTTGCTCTAATTCGTATTCGCTTTGGGTATTGCTCATGCTTTTTTGCTCCTGAATGTCTAAAAATGTCTACGGAATGTCTAAACGCTTAGCCTGTCCAAGTAATTCGTTGAGGTGCTGTGTGGTGGGCATGGCTTAGTCTCCAGCGGGGTTTAACACCTGAATCTGATCAAGCTGCTGCGCTTGCCAATCCGCATAGCTGGTTTTTGTGCCTTTCAGTTTCCAGTCAATACGCCCATTGCTGGCACGTCCATTGACTGCCGCTGCCGCTGCGCTGGGACTATTAAACTTATAGTCTTTTAAAAAGTGGCGTGTATTGTTATCTAGTTGACTAATCACACCTTGCTCGATTAAACGGTCGTAAACGCTGCGATATGAGTGATTTGGATCACCAATCCACTCAGCACTTGCCGCTGAACCTTGTTGCATCCAAAACTCGCCATTGATTTGTTTTAAGTGGGCTGTCGTGCCTGATTTACGGTGATGCAGCTCAAACTCTGTAATTGGGTCGTTTGCTGGCGTGATGAGTGGTGAGCTGATTGTGGTGCGGGTGTTATCGCTCAAGAAGTCAAAACCCAAGGTCGGCAATACAATTTTGATCTGTTCTAGCAGGCCATGCATGTAGGCTTGGTCAGATTCTGGCAGGGCGTTGTATTGGTGGGCTGTGCCGTTGTCGAGGACATAGCTGGCGTTTTGTGTCGCCAGTTGGATGAGTTTGCTTTCAAGATATTTGACGTGGGCTTTGGTCAAGTTGCTGTCTTTACTGACGACAAGGCAGACGGTTTCCCAGAAGTCTTTTTTGTTGTGTTGCTTGAGGCGTGTCGCCACGTCGTCCGATTCGCCAATATAGACCATCGGTTGTGTGGTGTCGTCTGGGTGTGTGCCGATGAGGAAGTACACGCCTGTTTTGGCGCATTCTGGGCGTTTAATCAGTTCGGTGATTTTGCTGCGTGGTGCGGTGAGCACATGCACGGTGCTGCCCATGATTTCGGCGGTTTTAAGGCCGTTGGGTGTGCCATCGACCAAGAATAGTTTAATCAGTTTGCCGAGTGTATTGCTCATAGATGTTCGTTCCTTGTTCATCGGTCATGTTGCTTAATCGTCGGCACTATACCACTCAGTTTTGCTATAGCCTTCAGGCACTGGAGCGGTGTGTAAATAAGCCAAAGTATAAGGAATGTCGTGATCTAGCGCGTAGTATCGCTTGGTATTGGTGTCTTGGATCAATCGAATCACAATTCCTCCAAAATAGGCCTCTTGTGCATAGCAGTGCTGCCCATCAATCCAACATGCTACGCCATGATGCTCTAAAGGTTGCTGCGTCTGTTTATCGTAGGCTTGGCAACCAAAACCAACCAGACTGGTATTATAAAATTCAATCGCACGACCCTGTTGGTCTGTTGCACGATCACAGCAATCTCTACAGATGTAATGTGGATACCGCCCTGAATCTTCAACACTTTGTTGGCAAATGGGGCAATGTTGCTCAATCTGACTCATGTTGTAGTCCTTCCCAATACCGCTATCAATCTCAACTTGGTGGATTCACTAAAACCGTCTCCGTAGACAAACTCTTCAAGCATATCCCGTAGGAAGTCTTTGCAAACGAGGTTATCCGCCACACAGACCGCAATATTTTCAAACTCGCCAATAAAGCTACTCACCAGCACACCAAAACCGTTTATCTCCAAGAAATACGCTGATACGGTGATGGATGCTCTTTTGTTGCCGTCGTTAAACGCATGGCCTTTATTGATGGCAAAAAATAGATGACAGATTTTGTCGATCAAGTCAGGATAATAGTCATCGTTTTGGATGTGATCTAAAATACTTTCAATCATGCCAATATCTTTTGTGCCGTGTAATCCACCAGACTGCTCAATCGCATAGTCATGCAGGTTAATCACTTCATCCAGTTGCAGATAATAGTAAGCCATGATTGACACCTAGCGGTCTTTTAGGCGTTTGAACACGTCAATATGCTCATTGATCCGTTCTTGTATGGTTTTGCTGCCCTCACCCAAGAAGCGTTTAAAGTCATCGCTGCTCAAGCTGCTGATATACTCTTCGAGGTTGTCGTGAATCACTTGGCGTAGACCATAATCACGGCTTGCCATTTGTTTACGCGCCATTTCGATTTGCGGCTGCCACATCGGATGCGCCGCAAATTCGTCAAAAAGTGCGTTGAGTTCTTTGGGTTTCATTTTTTGGCACTGCTGAGCTTCACAGTATTTTTTCATTTCATAGGCGAGTCCCATCTCAAAAGATGATACTAGCGTCAAAATTTCGGCATACATGGTATCTCTGATTTTATCTTTAGCGCTCAGCTCTAGGATTTTTTTGTATTCTTTTGATTTTTCTAAAAAAATCGCTTGATAGATTTTATCTGTATAGACCGCATATTTATAATTCCCCATATCCAGATAATCGTTGAGCGCTTGGGTGAAGGTTTTGCGGTATTGTGGTTCTTTTAAATTTGCATGTAAAAAATCTTCATCACGTTGGTTAATATATTTGGTGCTACCCCCCATTTTTTGATGGAATAGATCAAGTACAATATCCAGCATCCGACTGCGCATATGTTGGGCTTGTTCGCTTTCGGTGAGTAGCATGGCAAGGTTTAAAAATGCGCGAAAGTTAAACACGCCCAGACCCTTCAGACGACTAAGCTTTTGTTTATTATCTATTTTTTCTGACAGAGTGACATCAATGTCGCTTTGTGACTCGTCAGCATCAAGGTCAGCATAGATCATATCACCAAACATATGTTTGAATTGTTTGAGTTTTTCTCCTTTAAGCACGGTATAGCCGTTGTGGGTCAGCTCTTCTTCAAAACTGACAAGATAGCGCTGGATGGTGCGCTTATCGACTCCAAAAAAATCAGAGGTCTGTGCAACGGTAAACCAATAATCATCCTCAAAGGCCATACCTTGCAGGCCAATGTGTTGGCGGATGGCGGGCAGGGCTTCGTTGTTGTTGAGGATGTTTTGGCGGTCTATGCGCGATTGGCTCAGGTTTTTGCTCATGTGTCCCCCTACACAAACATCTGTTGGAGCAGACCTTGTTTATATTGTTTGACGTGATCGATTTGCTGCTGAAGTTGGTCAAGCTGCTGGTCGAGTTGGGTCAGGAAATTGGCGATTTTGGTTTGTTCTGGAAAAGATGGTGCATAAAACTTAAAGCTTCTAATAGCTTGAAAATTCAAACCTTCTCGACCACTGCCGACTTGGTGGCTAAATATTTTTTTTTGTCCATCATCTGAGCTGAGAAAAGTGTGAATGAAAACTGGATTATGATTTTTAGTCAGTCGTATAATACATACATGCTGATTTACATTACCAACTTTAAAATCTGAAGGCACAACACAGCTCCGACCAATAGATGCACCTGTTATATTCAGTAATATATCATTGGGCTCTACAACACTACCTTGCATCTGGTTGTTAATTTTTTCAGATATATAAACAATATCATTCAAGAGCAACTTTCCATCATTAACATTTTGGCTTCTGATGAATAATACTCCGTGCTTCTGATAAACCTCTTGTCCTCCTCGTGGTGTGCTGCCGCTCCCGATCTTAGATGTAATTTCACCTAATTTCGTTTCCTTCCAATCTGCAAAAGCCTCCTCATTTTCATCTTTAAAGCGCAACTGCTGGCTAAAAATCTGCTGCATCACAGCTTTTTTGTACTGAGTGAGCAGTCCGTGCTTGCGGGTGAGTTGGTTGATATAATCGTCAATTGTGGTGAGAAAATTGGCGATTTTGGTTTGTTCGGGAAGGGATGAAAAACTAACAGATAGATCCAATAAGTCAGATTTAGATATATTTTTCATGCTGTTGCTAGTGCCAGAAGCTAAATCTCTGACTGTTTCACGGTTTTGCTCACAAGAGAACCAATAAGAAAGCCATTTGATATTGCTGTTTTCTTTGATGTTGACTTGCCACAACCTATCAGGAAGATAAGTTTTCTCTGGTGCTTTGGCAACATAACCACTCGCACCAACTAAAGCAGGTGTATTCATTCGACTAATTAAAATTGTGTTATCTAGCAGTGGCTCTTTTAATCTAGAAATCTCTGATGTAGCACAAACAGCTTTGCGCTCCCTTTCATCAAAGAAGCCCCGAGTCACACAGCTGGTTTTTAAAATAGAGAATTCGTTTTCCGTCGGGGAACGATCCTCTGAGTTAACGGATACTCCAGCATTCAAGCTGTTCATCAAGTCTCTTAACTTTCCTTCTGACCATAAATCCACAAACTCTTTAAACCGTAGCTTCGGCACACGCATCACTTGCCCTCCACCACAAACGGCGCATCAATCCCAAGCTCCGCACAAAACGCCGCAATGCTCGCCCGAGTCCCAACCTCAGCCGCCTCAATCCGCCGAATCTCCGCCGCAATCGCCGCAAGATCCAGCACCGCCTCCGCCTCAAAGGTATCCACATAACGTGGAATGTTCAAATTGTATTCATTGGCCTGCACCTGCGCCAAATCCACCACCGCACAATACTTATCCACCGACTGACGCGCTTTATACGTATTAATAATCTTTGCCAAATGCTCAGGCTTTAGCTTGTGCTGCGTCTTCTCCTTCTCAAAGTCGTTACTGGCATCAATAAACACCATGTTATCGCCTTGCTTACGGCATTTTTTCAGCACCAATACACACGTCGGAATACTCGTGCCATAAAAAATATTGGCAGGCAAACCAATCACCGCATCAATACAGTTCAGCTTTTCAATCAAATATTGCCGAATATGCCCCTCAGCCGCGCCGCGAAACAACACTCCATGCGGCAACACCACCGCCATCGTGCCGTCATCGGCAAGCTGATACAGCATATGCTGCACAAAGGCCATATCCGCCTTAGAACTCGGCGCAAGCCGTCCGTACTGACCAAAACGATCATCCGACAAATGCAGCGGATTGGCGCTCCACTTCGCGCTAAACGGTGGATTGGCGACAATCGCATCAAAACGTAGCTCACGATGCTGCGGATGCTCCAGCGTGTCCTCTTGGCGAATATCAAAATCAGCATAATGCACATCGTGCAAAATCATGTTCATCCGCGCCAAGTTATACGTAGTTCGGTTCATCTCCTGACCGTAAATCTTGCCGACCCGCGCCGCCTCACGCTTGACCCGCAACAACAACGACCCCGACCCGCAAGTCGGATCATACACATGGCGTAGATTGCGATTGTTCAGCGTCACCAGCTTCGCCAACAGCGTCGAGACCGCTTGTGGGGTATAAAACTCACCCGCCTTCTTGCCCGCGCCACTGGCAAACTCACCAATCAGATACTCGTAAGCATCACCCAACACATCGGCGTTGCTTTGTGACAAATCAAACGGAATAGCATCCAAATGCAACAGCACCCGCGCCACCAGCTCATTTTTGGCTTTTTCGTTATTGCCGAGCTTGGACGAAGTCAGGTCTAAATCTTCAAACAAATGACTAAAGTCATCGGCGGATTCTGTACCCAGCGTGCTTTGCTCAATGTTGCGCAGGATCTGACCGAGGTCTTCCAAAATAAAGCCTTTGCCCTCAAACCCATCACGGCAACGGTCGGCAATCGCATGAAATAGCTCTTGAGGCGGCAAAAAATAGCCCAAACCAGACACTGCACTTTCGCGCACTGCCTCAATGATGTCGGCATCATCAGACTGCTTTGCGTCTAGTTTTAAATATTCAATGTCGTCACTTTCCAAAATCGCATTGGCAAAAGTCACGATTTTTTCAGACAGATATTTATAAAAAATAAAGCCCAGAATGTAATCCCGAAATTCGTCTGCATTCATCTTGCCGCGCAACGTATCGGCAATGTTCCAAAGCTGACGTTGGAGCTGACGCAGTTGTTCTTCCGACATAACAAATCCTGTGAGGGTGGTGCATAAGTTCGGCGGCTACTATGCCAGATCGCCACAACACACACCAACCTCAATCCGCCACTACTTGCCAATACAAAAAGACCCAAAAATCTGACCCAATAAATCATCAGCGGTAAACTCACCGGTAATCTCAGACAGCGCCTGTTGCGCCAAACGCAAAGACTCGGCCATCAGTTCACCAGCGTGATAATCCACCAACTGCACCCGCGCATCGGCTAAATCATCTTGGCAGCGCCGCATGGCATCCAAATGACGGGTACGGGCAATAAACGTGTCTTCGGCGGGCTGATACCCTGCGTGATCAGCAATCTCTTGCACCAGCAACGGCAGCCCCAAACCCTGACGCGCCGACAACAACACCTGCCGAAACTCCACATGCGTCTGTCGGGCAGGGGAATGCCCGCTTAAGTCACATTTGTTGCCAATCAAAATCAAGCGTTGCGGGGTCATTTGCTCGGCAAAAAACTGTTCGGCCAAAGTCAACGGGTCGTCATCCACGCTCAAGTCATACACCAACAACAGCACATCGGCTTGCTCAATCTCGCGATGCGCCCGCCGAATGCCCTCACGCTCGACCACATCGTCGGTCTCGCGCAGGCCAGCGGTATCGGTCAGGGTGATGGGTAAGCCTGCTAGTGTGATGCGCTCATGCAGCACGTCACGCGTTGTACCAGCGATATCAGTCACAATGGCACGGTCAACGCCTGCCAGCGCGTTTAACAGGCTAGATTTACCCGCATTCGGTCGGCCAGCAATCACCACCCGAATTCCCTCACGCAACAATTGCCCTTGCCGAGCCGATGCCTGTACGGCAGTCACGGCAGCTTGTACATCGGTCAGCAAGTTTAAAATTTTGCCATCGGCTAAAAAATCAATTTCTTCTTCAGGAAAATCTATCGCCGCTTCCACATGCAAGCGCAGATGAATCAACTGCGCCAACACCGTCTGCACCCGCTCCGAAAACGCGCCTTGCAACGACCGCATCGCCGAACGCGCCGCTGCCTGACTACTGGCATCAATCAAATCGGCAATCGCCTCTGCTTGCACCAAATCCAGTTTGCCGTTTTCAAACGCGCGTGCCGAAAACTCACCGGCCTGCGCAGCCACTGCACCTAGTGCCAAGACACGCGCCAGCAGCGCGTTTTGCACCACCAAACCACCATGCCCCTGCAACTCCACCACATCCTCACCCGTGAACGACTGCGGGCCTGCAAACACCAACACCAGCCCTTCATCAATGCTGCTGCCATCCGCCGCTAAAAAACGTGCAAACACTGCCTGACGCGGAGCAGGCAATGGCCGCCCAATCAACATGGCGCTGATCTGCTGTGCGCGTGGACCAGATAACCGAATCACCCCAATCCCGCCACGTCCAATCGGCGTTGCAATCGCCGCAATCGTTGTTTGAACACTCAACATCTTTATTCTCACAAAAAAAATCCGCCTATCAGTTACCCGATAAGCGGATCGCAATTCAACGACATTAAGCCAACTGTTTCCGAGCCTGCTCTTTGTCGATCTCTTTTTTAATGATCAACTGCTGCGTGATGGTCAACAGATTGTTCACAATCCAATACAACACCAACCCAGACGGGAAGAACAGTAAGAACACCGTAAAAATAATGGGGAGCATGCGCATCATTTTGGCTTGCATCGGGTCGGCAGGTTGCGGGTTTAGCATCTGTTGACCATACATGGTTGCACCCATGATCAACGGCAGCACGAACCAAGGATCCATGGCCGACAAATCTTGAATCCAAAACATCCACGGTGCATGACGTAACTCAACGCTTTCCATCAATACCCAATATAACGCCAAGAAAATCGGCATTTGCATCAACATGGGCAAACATCCCGATAAAGGATTCACTTGCTCACGCTTATACAGCGCCATCATCTCTTGCGAAAATCGCATCCGGTCTTCACCAAACTCTTCTTTCATGCGTTGCATTTCTGGAGCAATGACTTTCATCTTCGCCATTGAGCGATAGCTCTTGGCGGATAATGGAAACAATGCCATTTTAACCACAAAGGTTAATAAAATAATCGACCAACCCCAATTACCGAACAGACCATGAATAAAACTCAAGCCTGTAAATAAAATCTGTGCAATCGGCCATAAAATCCCATAGTCCACCGTTTTATTTAAACCGGTAGCAAGATTTTTAAGTTCAGATTGTACTTTAGGACCAGAATACAAGGTTGCAGACACATTCAATGTCTGACCCACTGGCACATTCAGGACTGCTGAACGAAAACCAATCACATGCATTCCATCGGTATTGCGCGACTCTAATGTCACCACACGGGTGGACTCTGGAATCCATGCTGACACAAAATAATGCTGAACAATCCCAACCCAACCGCCTTTTGACGACTGATGAATCGCCTCATCTTGGAAATCAGCAAATTTTAGTTTGTTATAAGGCTCATCTGGTGTTCCCCATGCGCCACCTAAATAGGTCGCCATCGCCATAAATCCTTGATGGCTCTTGCTGGGGTCTTCACTGTTATCACGCTTTAATTGACCAAACAACTGACCTTGCCACGCTTGCGTGCCACGGTTTGTCACCTGATACCCCACATGAATAGGATAAGCCCCTGCGGTTAAGGTATAGGTTTTTATGATTTGCACACCCTGCGCATCGGTATACACCAATGGCACACTCAGCATTTTCTGGCCCGCAGCCAACACATAATGCGTCTGAGCAGATTGATACAACGGACGACCTGCCACTGTCTCATCGGGACCATTACGACCAATCAGACCCGACTGTGCCACATATGTCCGGTTAGCATCTTGCTCAAGCAACACAAACGGCGTGGGCTGCTGCTTAATCGCATCATGTTGCAATAATTCGCTACGAACCACATCACCACCACGAGGATTGATCAATAAACGATAGACATCCGTTTGAATCTCAATCAAACCGTCAACGGGGGCAACAGCAGCGGGCGTTATTGAACCCACAGTGGTTGCTGGCGGTACGTCACCATTGATGTGGGTCGCCACCTGTACTGTTGGTGGTAAATCGCTGCTTGCTGAGGCTCCAGCGCTCACAACAGGCACGTTTGCTGCCACTGTGGGCACAGCAGAAGACGCAGGATGATCCTTATTCCACGCCAAAATAAGCAAATATGCGGTGACCAACATGGCCGCTAGAATCAGGATTCGACTCCATCGCTGCATGATCATTACCCCAAAACGTTAAATGAGTTGCCTTGATATCAGGCAGAAAAAGGAACAGGTGGATGGATGCGAGTGCCTGACGCTAACCGTACATAACGCACACTACCACCACGAGGAGGCACAGGGTCATAACCATGACCACCCCAAGGATGACAACGACATAAACGATGAGTGGTCAGCAACGTACCGCGAAGCGCACCATGAGTGGCAATGGCTTCGAGTGCATATTGTGAGCAAGTAGGGTAGTAACGACAACGAGGCCCTAAGAGAGGACTAATCGCTACTTGATAACAGCGGATTAGCCAACGCAGGAGGATGCTCATGGAGACACAGCATCCGATCCTGCACGATGGGCAGTTTTCAGCGCACGACGGGCCAACTGAGCCCACGCCAAGTCTAACTGTGCCGACAACGCTTCGTTAGACACCAATGCCGCATCTGCTTTCGCCATCAACACAATATCCAATAACGGTAACGTCATCCGATGATGCCGAAAACTTTCACGAGCCAAACGCTTGACCCGATTTCGTTCGTGGGCACGGCGAATTTTTCGTTTAGCAATGACCAGACCTATACGGGATACGTCTGTTGCTGGGACTGCCAATAACAAGAATGCCGGTTGATGCACCTTGCAAGACGCGTGATCAAACACACGCTTAAATTCTGCGGCCTGTAGCAAACGATGCTCAGGCCGGAAGGAAAGTGATGTCATGCCAGCCTCTTACGGTTGCATGAATCGGGCTTTCACTCGATTAAACGGCCAGACGATGACGGCCTTTGGCGCGACGACGAGCCAAAACAGCACGACCATTTTTAGTGGCCATACGTGCACGAAAACCGTGAACGCGCTTGCGCTTGATGCTGCTGGGCTGAAAAGTACGTTTCATGATGTAGACCCAAGGGAACGCAAAAAAGAATGCAATTTTAGTGATCGATCCAGATGCTGTCAAACCATTTGATCAAACTTTTGTCAATTTTAGTCACTACTCATCCAAATCATGGTTGTCGTCTCTCTGTGGATTAAGTGGGGGAGGGGAGTGTTTATTTTTCGAACAATTCATATGTTGCTTGTGGATGATTTTTGAAGTTATCCACAGTTTTTGACGATGCTCATCATAAATTTTAAATTTATAAATTTAAATTTATTATTATTAGGGAAGCGTTTTTCTGTGGATAAGTCACTTTTCATGATTTTAATCATTAGATTACGCTGTGGATAAACCTGTGGATTTCCTGTGGACAAATTGGGGATAACTTTTTTACGAAAGTTATCCCCATGGTTGTCCACATACTTATCCACAGGACTTATCCACAGCATGTAAAGACCTCCTGACCTGTGGATAACTTGGTCAATCTCGTGTCAGTTCGCTCAACTTATCCACAGTTTTTTATCTGCCATGATTGCTTTGCCGTGCTTGGCACGATGACACCCAAGCCAAGATTGGCTAGAATGGCTGCCCCATACGGGGTTGGTCAGTGTGAATCACTGCACAAGGCGTTTTTGCCTTCAGGACAGACCGATATCAGCGGTGCTGTTTTTTGGTTTTTCTGCTTGCCCGAGGGATATACATGGTCTGGACGGATTGCCTCAATGCCCTGCGCGATGAGCTGCCTGACAACGTCTACACCCTGTGGATTCGTCCGCTGCACGCTGACGTGCAAGGCGATACGTTGTACCTCATGGCGCCTAATCCCTATTTTACTCGCCACATTACTGAGCATTTTTTAAGCCGTATTACCTCACTGGTGCAGCAATGCAGCGGGGGGCGCATTACCCATGTGGAGGTTCGAGTTGATTCTCGGCCAGGTTTATCTACGGGTCTAGCACGTGATGCTGTTGTACCGCCGCTGCGTGTTGACCGAACTACACTCCATGACCAAGCGAGTGGGGCAGAACCTGCCAAAACAGCCGCAGGCAAAGCCGTGGGGCGCTCATTAAACCCCTTATTCACCTTTGCTCATTTTGTGGAAGGTCGCTCTAATCAAATGGCTGCCGACACCTGTCGCAAGCTGCTAGGAGCCTTGGGCGATGCGCAACATAATCCATTGTTTTTATATGGTCCAACGGGTTTAGGTAAAACCCATTTAATGCATGCAGTGGGTCATGAGTTACTCCGAGACCGTCCACATGCACGGGTCATGTATATGACCTCCGAACAGTTTGTCGGGGGATTTGTCGGTGCATTACAGCAAGGTAAAATTGAAAGCTTCAAAAAAGAATGTCGTTCACTCGACTTACTCCTTGTGGACGATATTCACTTACTCGCTGGAAAAGAAGCCAGCTTGGTTGAGTTTTTCCATATTTTTAACTCGCTGTTGGATGAATCACGTCAAATTATTCTGACGTCTGATCGTTATCCAAAAGAGTTAACCGAGCTAGATCCGCGATTAATTTCTCGGTTTTCTTGGGGGTTATCCGTCGGTGTAGAGCCACCCGATTTAGAAACTCGTTTAGAAATTTTGTTGAAAAAAGCCGAGAATAGTGACGTCCATTTGCCGCGAAATTGTGCATTATTTATGGCACAACAAGTGATGGCCAATGTGCGTGAGCTTGAAGGTGCGCTTAACAAAGTGATTGCGACTGCACGGTTTAAAGGGCAAGACATCAGCCTTGAGATCATTCGTGAATCGCTCAAAGATGTACTCGCGATTCGTGCGCGTACCATTAGTATCGAAAACATTCAGCGTGTTGTAGTTGAATATTTTCGGATTCCAAGCAAAGAGCTGACCGGCCCAAAGCGAACCCGTATTTATGCTCGCCCGCGTCAAATGGCGATGGGGTTAGCACGTGAGCTGACCGGAGAAAGCTTTCCTGACATTGGCTTGGCCTTTGGTGGGCGTGATCACAGCACGGTCATGCATGCTTGCGAAAAAGTATTGGCATTGCGTAAAACAGACCCTGCATTTGCCGAGGATTACCACAATCTTTTGCGTTTACTACAGGCATGATTCTTTTTTTGAACGGAGTGACTTGTGATGAAGCTGAATATTTCTAAAGATTTGTTTTTAAAGGTTTTGTCTCAGGTCGCGGGTGCGGTTGAGCGTCGTCATACCTTGCCGGTGCTGTCCAATGTAAAATTGGAGGTCTCGCCCACTGTATTGACCTTAACGGCGTCTGACCTTGAGGTTGAGCTGATTGCCAGTGTCGAGCTGCCAGAAGGTGCATGTATCGAGGTGGGTGCCACAACTCTGTCCGCACGTAAATTGATGGATTTGATTAAATCGTTGCCAACGGCTGCCATGATCAGTTTACAGGCGGGTGATGATCAGCGCTGTCAATTGCGTTCAGGCAGTAGTCGGTTTGTCTTAGGGACGTTGCCTGCGGCCGATTTTCCGGTGTTGGGTGAGGCTACACAAGGTGCGCATGTACGTGTGGGGCAAGTTGCCTTTAAGCGCTTGCTCGACAAAACTGCCTTTGCCATGGCGGTGCAAGACGTACGATTTTATCTGACGGGTATGCTGTTAGAGGCGGGTGAAGGGCAGTTACGTACGGTCACCACAGACGGTCATCGCTTGGCTCTGTCAGAAACCACCGCCCAGTTAGACGCGCAAGCCAGCACCATTCAAGCGATTGTGCCGCGTAAAGGTGTGATTGAATTACAGCGCTTACTGGGTGCCGATGAAAGTGAGTTAGACCTGCTGGTGGGTCGTGAGTTTTTGAGTGTCAGTTTGCAAGTCAATGCAGGCAAGGACGACACCGCTGTACAGATTCGATTTACCACCAAGTTAATTGATGGCAAATTTCCAGACTATCGTCGGGTCGTGCCACGCAATGGCACAAAAGTCGTGCAGGCGGATATGGACTCATTCCGTCAGACCTTGCAGCGGGTGGCCATTTTGAGCAACGAAAAACTGCGGGGCGTCTTTTTAAATTTTAAAGAAGCCAATATGCAGTTGCGCGCCAATAACCCCGAGCAAGATGAAGCTGTTGAAGACCTTGCTGTCGAGTACAGTGGAGCGCCCATTGACATGTCGTTTAATGCGCAATACTTGCTCGACATCATGAGTGTCTTGGGTGCCACACAGATTCAACTCACCTTGTCTGAGCCAAACGCATCGGTGTTGGTACAAGACCCGACGGTTGATGACAGCTTGTATGTGGTCATGCCTATGCGGGTTTAACATGCCCATTGATCGACTGCATATCGAGCGGCTTCGCAACTTGAGTGCAGTCACCCTGACCGACTTGCAGTCAGTCAATGTCTTGTATGGTCACAACGGTAGTGGTAAAACATCCGTCTTAGAAGCCATTCATTTGCTATCCACAGGCCGCTCATTCCGTAGCGGCCTGTTGCGTCAAGTGGTGCAAAAAAACCAACCCGATGCACTCATCTTGGTCGAGCAGGGCAAACGTCGCTTGGGTATGCTCAAGCGCATTGATGGCGAACAAACCATCAAACAAGACGGCATGCTACTGAGCAGTCAAAGTGAGTTGGCCAAACAGTTGCCAGTTCAGGTGATTGACCCTGAAGGTTTGGCCTTGCTCGATTCGGGCAGTAAGCCGCGTCGGCAGCTGATGGACTGGTTATTGTTTCACGTGGAACCAGAATTTCATCACGTCTGGTTGCAGTATCAACGTGCATTAAAGCAGCGAAATGCCCTTTTGCGTGCGTCGGCCAGTACGGCTGCGGCATTGGCCGGTTGGGAGCATATTCTCAGCCAAACTGGCCAACAACTGCACGACATGCGTGAACGCGTGTTTACACGTTGGTCTGAGTGTTTTTTGACCGTCTTGGCCGAGCTGCTGCCCGACGTGGATATTCGCATGACCTATCACGCGGGCTTTGATCCCACACAAGGGCTACTGACAGAGTTGGTCGCCCATCGAGACAAAGACCGTGAGCGTGGCCATACCAGTGTGGGAGCGCATCGGGCTGACCTACGTTTTAAAAGTGCCTTGGGTGATGCCGATCGCACCTTGTCACGCGGTCAAAAGAAACTGCTGATCATTGGTCTTAGGTTGTCGCAGTTGCAATTGGTGCATCAACTCAGTCATTGCGCATCTGTGGTATTATTGGATGATATGACCGCAGAGCTGGATCGGGTTGCTCAGACCCGTTTATTGTCCAGTCTGATTCGTCTGAACAGCCAGATTTTCATGACCACATTGGATCTTGATGCTGCGCTCAACCCACTAAAATTGCTGAATATTCAACCTGCTGTGTTTTGTGTTGAGCAAGGTGTAGTGACCCGTGTTGAGCCTCACTGTTCTAAAGACATTGGTTTTTTTTGATTCGCGACAGGTCTAGTGTGCCTGACAGGGAGTATTCATGAGTTCTGAAATTCAAGATATTGACGTTGTACAACCGGCTGCGTCCTCCCCAGCCTATGATTCTTCCAGTATTAAAGTGCTGCGCGGACTCGACGCGGTGCGCAAGCGTCCGGGTATGTATATTGGTGATACCGACGATGGCACCGGCCTGCATCACATGGTGTTTGAGGTGGTCGACAACGCCATTGATGAAGCCTTGGCGGGTCACTGCGATGAAATTCTCGTCACCATTCACAGTGATGAGTCGGTCAGTGTCCGTGACAATGGTCGCGGCATTCCGGTCGATATTCATGCTGAAGAAGGCGTGTCTGCGGCCGAAGTGATCATGACTATTCTGCACGCCGGTGGAAAGTTTGACGACAACAGCTATAAAGTGTCGGGTGGTTTGCACGGTGTCGGTGTTTCTGTGGTGAATGCGTTGTCGAGCAAATTGACCCTCAATATTCATCGTGGCGGTTTTGCCTATGAGCAAACCTACGCACATGGCGAACCACAATATAAACTGCGTCAGGTCGGCCCGATTGCCGGTAGTGGCACAGAGCTACGCTTTTGGCCAAGTACCGATACCTTCACCCAAACGATTTTCTCTGCCGATATTTTGGCGCGTCGCCTGCGTGAGCTGTCGTTTTTGAATGCGGGCGTGCGCATTGTCCTGCGGGATGAGCGTTCGGGTGCCGAGCATACCTTCGACTACGAAGGTGGCCTGTCTGAGTTTGTAAAATACATCAATGTGGGTAAGCATTCGCTGCATGATATTTTTCATTTTTCGGTCAGTGGCGACAACGGCATTGGTGTCGAAGTGGCGCTGCAATGGAACGACTCTTATCAAGAAAACGTCTATTGCTTTACCAACAATATTCCACAAAAAGATGGCGGCACTCACTTAGCGGGTTTCCGCGCTGCATTGACCCGTGGCTTAAATGCCTACATGGACAATGAGAACCTACTCAAGAAAGAAAAAGTTGGTATTACTGGCGATGATGCTCGTGAAGGCTTAACCGCAATTGTGTCGGTGAAAGTACCCGATCCCAAATTTTCGAGCCAGACCAAAGAAAAACTGGTGTCGAGTGAAGTTAAGCCGGTGGTCGAGTCGTCCATGGGGCGCGAGTTTGCAACCTACTTACTCGAAAAGCCGCAAGCTGCCAAAGCGATTGCGGGCAAAATTATTGATGCCGCACGGGCGCGTGATGCTGCGCGTAAGGCGCGTGAAATGACCCGTCGTAAGAGTGCGCTCGATATTGCGGGGCTACCGGGTAAATTGGCCGATTGCCAACAAAAAGACCCTGCACTGTCTGAGTTGTATATCGTCGAAGGTGACTCGGCGGGTGGGAGTGCCAAGCAAGGCCGTAACCGCAAAATGCAGGCCATCTTGCCGCTGAAGGGTAAAATCTTAAACGTTGAACGCGCCCGTTTTGACAAAATGATTTCGAGTGCTGAGGTGGGAACGCTGATCACAGCCTTGGGTTGTGGTATTGGTCGGGACGAGTACAACCCCGACAAATTGCGTTATCACAAAATCATCATCATGACCGATGCCGACGTAGACGGTTCGCACATTCGCACATTGCTACTGACGTTCTTCTTCCGTCAAATGCCCGAGCTGTTTGAGCGGGGGCATATTTATATTGCCCAACCACCGCTATACAAAATCAAAAAAGGCAAGCAAGAGCAATATCTCAAAGATGGTGAAGCACTAGAGACCTATTTGTTGTCCAGTGCGATTGACGACATGGCGTTGCATTTAAGCGCAGAAGCACCGGCCATTACGGGTCAAGCCTTAGAGCAGTTGCTACAAAGCTATCAAGCCAGCCAAAAAATCATGGCTCGTTTGGGTCAGCGTTATCCGGTCAGCCTGTTGCAATCGATCATTTATCAGCCACAGTTTACAGTCGACACGGCCAGTGACCCTGCTGCAGTACAGGCGTGGGCAGAGGGGCTGTGTGCGCGTATTGAGCAAGCGCAGCCGTTATTGCAACCCACGGTCTCTACCGAAACGTTTGGTGAGGGTGAGTCGGCCAAGACATGGCCTCGCTTAAGCATTCGTGTGCATCAGTTGCCACAGCATTATTTGCTCGATACGGCCTTTTTCCAATCCAGTGAATATGCGCGTTTAATGAGCAGCAGCCAGCAATGGCGTACCTTGCTTGAGGACGGTGCATATTTGCAGCGTGGCGAGCGTCAAATGCCGGTCACAACTTTTGCGTCTGTGTGGGATCAGATCATGCACGATTCACGTCGTGGCGTGACGGTACAGCGTTATAAAGGTTTGGGCGAGATGAATGCCGAGCAACTCTGGGAAACCACCATGGATCCTGACAACCGTCGCATGTTGCGTGTGACGGTTGAAGATGCCTTGAGTGCAGACCATATGTTCTCATGTTTGATGGGTGATGATGTTGAGCCGCGTCGGGCCTTCATTGAAGAAAACGCATTGTCTGTGACCAATCTAGATATTTAAGGTTGGTTGCCGTGCGTCGTTAGTGACGGATGATAGATTCAGTTCCACGTGAAACAAAAAAGCCCCAATCCATGATTGGGGCTTTTTCATATCAATGGGGTCAGTACCGATGAATACCAGTCAGTTAAGCAGATGATGTGCTTTTTGCAGGGATGCCTGAGTGCAATGGTTCAAGCCTGAGCAGCACTGCTGCGCAAGGGCGAGTTTTGCAAGAAAAAGCACTTTTGCGTACTTTTGGTGCATCAAAAGTAAGAAGTTGCCATTCAAGCTCAAGAAAAAAGCGCCACGGCAATCTGCGCCATGGCGCTTTTTCCTTAACTGATCGGTATGAAGTCAGTACTGACTCCATCTAATGTGCTAGTCGGCCATAAGGGCGTCTAGCGTCAACATCAGTTCTAGCAATTGATGATCATGCGCTTCGAGTTTGGCCTTCAGGCTTTGCTGTTGGTCCATCAGTTTGAGCAGGTCAGCCTTGCGATGCGCCTCATATAGCGCGGTATCAGACAAGGTGTGTTCGAGCTGGGTCAGTTGTTGGTTGATGGTCTGGATGGTGCTTTCCAGTTGATCAATTTGCTTCCGCAAGGGGCGCGTCTGTTCGCGGCGTGCTGCGGACTCTTTGCGGGCAGCTTCTTTATCCACCACGGGTGTTGGGGTCGGGGTCACAACCACTGGTTTTGCGGCGGGAGCAGGTGAGGCGGCCTTGGCTTTTTCTTGCTGGCGCTCTAGGCGTTCGCGCTGTTGCATTTCTTGCCGTACTTGGCGCAACCAATCTGCATAGTCGCTCAAGTCACCTGCAAATGGTTTGCAGATTCCGTCATGTACCACCAGTAATTCATCACAGACACTGGCGATGAGCTGACGTTCGTGCGATACCAAGACGACGGCACCTTCAAAGTCTTGTAGTGCCATGGTCAGCGCGTGACGCATGTCTAAATCAAGATGGTTGGTGGGTTCGTCCAAAATGAGCACGTTTGGACGTTTCCACACAATCAGTGCCAAGGCCAACCGTGCGCGTTCACCGCCTGAAAAACTCTCGCAAGGGGTGTCCATGCGCTCGCCACTAAAACCAAAGCTACCCAAAAAGGCACGTAGATCCGGTTCGGGGACTTTGCGGTTGGTCAGCCGAGAGAGCGCCAACATGGGTGTGGCTTCACCGTCTAGGGCATCCATTTGATGCTGGGCAAAGTAGCCAAGGTTGAGGTGTTCGCTCGAGATCCGCTCGCCGTGTAGGGGGGCGAGGACGCCGACGAGGGTTTTAATCAGGGTCGATTTACCCGCGCCATTCATGCCCAACAGACCAATACGGCTGTCGGGAGTCAGTTGCAGTTGAATGTCATTGACGATGGCTTTGTCGCCGTAGCCTGCGGTGGCGTCATCTAAGCGGAGCAGGGGTGTGCTCATCCGTGTCGGTTCGCGGAAGCTAAACGTAAACGGGGTGTCGACGTGGGCAGCCGAGAGCTGCTGCATCCGCTCCAGTTGTTTGATTCGGCTTTGGGCTTGGCGAGCTTTGGTCGCTTGCGCTTTAAACCGGTCAATGTACTTTTGCAGGTGGGCGCGGGTGGCTTCTTGTTTTTCAAAGGCCTGTTGCTGTTGTGCCAGTCGTTCGGCACGGGTTTGTTCGAAGGTGGAGTAGTTACCGGTATACAGCACGACTTTGCCGTCTTCGATGTGAATAATGTGATCGGTAATGGCATCTAAAAAGTCGCGGTCATGCGAGATTAGCACCAAGGTGCCACTGTAGGTGCGTAGCCAGTCTTCAAGCCACAAAATCGCATCAAGGTCTAAGTGGTTGGTGGGTTCGTCAAGCAGCAGTAAATCAGAGCGGCTCATTAAGGTGCGTGCTAAGTTTAATCGCATGCGCCAACCACCCGAAAAACTAGACACCGGCAACCGAATTTGCGATTCGCTAAAGCCTAGACCTGACATCATTTGTGCAGCACGCGAGGTTGCGGTATAGCCGTCAATTTCGCCAAACCGACCGTGCAAATCAGTCAGCTCCTCGACCGGCATACTGCCGTCATCATGGGTGAGTTTTTGGTCAATCTGCCACCATTCTTCATCCCCCGATAGCACAAAGTCGATGGCGGCGGTTTCTTGGCTTTCGACTTCTTGTGCCATATGGGCGATCGTCCAGACCGCAGGGCGGCTGAGTGTGCCGGTATCTCCGGTGATGCTGCCCAGCAGGGCGGCAAATAATGTGGACTTTCCTGCACCATTGACACCGGTCAGACCAATTTTCCAACCGGGGTGCAGTTGCATCGTGGCCTTTTCGAACAAGAGGCGACCACCACGGCGAATGGAAAAGTCTTGAAGCTGGATCATGACGACGTCTACGACTGAAAAAAGAGATCAACGGTAATTGTAGTTTTTTGCGGTTAACGATGCTACGAATCTGCCCAAGTGATCTGGAATTAGTACAAAAAAAGCGCATTTACAGCATCCGCGTTTCGGTTCTACACAATTGCGGCCAAACCCTGCAATATTGCGGCTTTGCGTTGCAGGCGCTACACGAGAAAAGCCGACAATCAGATTGTAAAAGAGCTTTGGGTCGTCAATATTGTTGGTTAGAATACCGCGCACGATGTGGTACTTCTCCTCCCATCGACAGTTAGGATGATGATGATGAAAACCAAAATTGCCATGGCAATGGCTATTGCAACACTTGCAATGTCCAACGGTGCACAAGCACAAACGGCTTGTGTATTTGACCTTCTGGGTACTGCTGGTGACAGCTACGCCATGATGAAAGACTACGTTCTGGCTGCCAAAGGATGGGGTGCTGATTTGACCCTAAAACCTTACACCGATGAGCGTGTAGCAGCCGAAGACTTTAAAGCCGGTCAATGTGACTTGGTGAGCTTAACCGGTATGCGTGGTCGTCAATTTAACAGCTTCACTGGTTCAATTGATGCCCTCGGCGCAATCCCAACCAACCAAACTGCAAAAGCAGTGATGGGGTTAATGGCTAGCCCTAAACTGGCTGCCGACATGGTCAACAGCGGTTATGAAGTTGCTGGTGTTGTGCCATTGGGTTCTGCATTCTTGTTGGTCAATGACCGTGCGATCAACACACTGGCAAAAGCTGCTGGTAAAAAAATTGCTGTTTTGGACTATGACAAGGCGCAAGCCAAAATGGTTCAAAAAGTGGGCGCACAACCTGTATCTGCTGACATCACCACCTTTGGTGGTAAGTTCAACAACGGTCAGGTTGACATCATTGGTGCACCAGCCATTGCCTTTAAACCTCTCGAACTGTACAAAGGTTTGGGTACCAAAGGTGCAATTGCCAAGTTCCCAATCGCTCAGATCAGCGGTAACGTGATCATCCGTCAAGCCAAATTCCCAGCTGGATTTGGTCAAAAGAGCCGTGAGTGGGTTGCAACCCAATTGCCACGTGCAATGGACATGATCAACAAAACAGAAGCTGCTATTCCAGCCAAGTATTGGATGGAAATTCCAGCCAACGACAAAGTCGGCTATGTCAAATTGATGCGCGAAGCTCGTATCGATCTGACCAAAGAAGGCATTTACAACAAGAAAATGATGTCCTTGTTGAAAAAAGTTCGTTGCCAACAAGACTCTTCAAGCTTTGAGTGTGCGCTGAACGACGAATAAGTCATTCTCGCATCGCAACGTTTGTTGTCAAAAAAACCTCAGCAGTGCTGAGGTTTTTTTATACTGACCGAACTGCCAAATTGACTTGGTCTTTAAAGTCATGGTCTCACATACCCTGCTCGTCAATACTGCACCACAAGACGGACAATGATGTCCCATGCTCTGCTCACCAATATCGGAGTCACAATGAAAAAAATCGTCCTCTCCACCCTGTGTGTGATGGTGCTTAGCGCCACCGCGCAGGCTGCTGACACCCTCTCCTTGTGCATTTACGATCCACTCGGAACCCGTGGAGATGCTTATGGTTATGCTAAAGATTATGTGTTGAAGCTGCCCAGCCTTGGTTTAAAAAAGCAGGTCGAACTCAAGGTTTATACGAACGAAGCCGTCGTTGCAGAAGATTTTAAAGCCGGTGCATGTGATGGTGCCGCCATGAGCAACCTACGCGCCCGACAATTTAATAGCTTCACAGGCTCATTAGACTCACTCGGTGCAGTACCGAGCTATAAACATCTTAATACAGCCCTGCAAACCCTTGCACGTCCAGAAATGGCCAAATACATGGTGAATGGTAATTATGAAGTCGTGGGGATGATTCCCCTAGGTGCGGCCTACATTATGGTCAATGACCGATCCATTAATACCTTAGCCAAAGCGGCTGGCAAAAAAATTGCTGTACTTGACTTTGACAAGTCGCAAATGAAAATGGTGCAACGGATTGGTGCGCAACCCGTATCAATTGACCTGTCCACTATGTCTGGCAAGTTTAACAATGGTCAAGTCGATATCATGGCAGGCCCTGCGGTGTTATTTAAACCACTCGAACTATACAAAGGCATGACCGCCAAAGATGGTAGCGCAAAAGGTGCAGTCATTCGTTTACCCATGCTACAAGTCACGGCCACTCTTGTTGTTAACAAAAAGCGTTTTGATGACCCCGCCGTTAACCAAAAATTGCGTGAGTATGTGTTTTCGCAGATTGGGACTGCCTACAAATATGTTGAACAGTCCGAAAAAGATATTCCAGCCAAATATTGGATGGACGTTCCCGAAGCCGACAAACCTGGTTATGTCAAACTCATGCGTGAAGCACGAATTGACATGATCAAAGACGGCACTTATGACAAACGTATGTTAAGCCTGCTGAAAAAAATCCGCTGCAAACTGGATGCAACCAACTATGAGTGCAGCCTAAACGACGAGTAATTGGTGTGTAAGCCAAGGGTGATTTGATGTATCGCTCTTGGCCACAGACTCTATTTTTGACAAGGACGACCCCTCATGCGATTTCAAATACTGGCGTTAAGTGCTGCTTTTGGCCTGAGTTGCACCTTCAGTAATGCAGCCCCAATCCCTCGTTTATCGAACCCATCCGATCAAATGATGACACGAGCCAAAGCATTGCTCGACAAACCAGCCACATGGAATGCCATTCCAAGCAGTGTCAATTTGTGTTTGTATTCGCCTGATGGTGTCAAAGGCAAAGCCTATGAATACGCCATGAGCTACCTGTCAGAAATGCCCAAATACACCAAATTGGCTCAACAGATTGGGGTCGATTTCAACGTTACCTTTAAGCCGCCCTTTGAGATGCAAATTGATCTCGCATCAAAGGCGCTCAAACGTAAAGCCAGCACCAAAGTACATTTTCAAATTTATACAGATGAGCGTGTTGCTGCTGAAGACTTTAAAGCCAAACGCTGTGATGGTATTGCGATGAGCAATTTACGTGCGCGGCAGTTTAATCGCTTTGTAGGCAGTCTCGACGCCATTGGTGCTGTACCATCGTATCAGCACCTCACTCAAGTGATTCAACTGTTAGCCCGTCCAGAAATGGCCAAAGACATGGTCAATCAAGACTACGAAATCACCGGTATTATTCCGATGGGTGCAGCCTATGTCATGGTTAACGACCGTCGCATCAACACCCTAGCCAAAGCCGCCGGCAAAAAAATTGCTGTTATGGATTTTGATAAATCTCAAGCCATGATGGTACAACGGATTGGTGCGCAGCCTGTCTCAGTTGACCTCACCTCCTTGGCGGGCAAATTTAATAACGGCCAAGTGGACATCATGGCCGGTCCCGCGCTCATTTTTGATCCCTTTGAATTGTACAAAGGCATGACCGACAAAAACCTACAAGTACGGGGCGCGATTATTCGCTTCCCACTGTTACAAGTGACCGGCGTCATGATGATGCACCGAGGCCGCTTCCCTGACGGTTTGGGTCAACTGGTGCGTGAGTACGCCGCCACACAGCTTGAACCGGCCTATCATTTTGTCAATGAAACAGAACAGTCCATTCCTGCCAAGTATTGGATGGATGTGCCAGCTGCCGACAAACCCGGTTATATCAAGCTCATGCGCGAAGCCCGTTTAGACATGGTCAAGGCGGGTTACTATGACCCACGCATGATGTCGCTGCTCAAACATGTGCGCTGTACTATTGAGCCAACACAATACGAATGCAGCCTCAACGACGAGTAATGTAGCGTCACGCGTAGCCCAATTGATCTCGGCTGCGCGTACCCATCTGTCACATGCTATGATAAAGGCTCTGCACTGTTGCAGATCGACAGCGTTTTGGAGGTTTGCCATGAATGCCCCAGCCTTAATTCTCTCTGACCGTGCGGCGAGCAAAGTTCGTCAACTGCGTGATGGTGAAGGCAGTCAAGAACTATTACTGCGCGTCTATGTGACCGGCGGTGGATGCTCTGGCTTCTCTTATGGCTTTACCTTCGCTGACGCCGCCAATGACGACGACGCCCGCTTTGAAAATGGCGATGTCGCCATGGTGGTAGATTCGCTCAGCTATCAATATCTGGTTGGTTCTGAAGTTGATTATATTGAAGGGCTAGAAGGATCACGCTTTGTGGTCAAAAACCCGAATGCCACCACCACCTGTGGCTGTGGATCATCATTCTCGATCTAATCTGCCCCATCAAAAAGAGCCTGTAACAGGCTCTTTTTGCATTGAGATGCTTACTGTTATTCGTTTAAGCCGGATAGACCGCTCCCAGCACCCGCCCGCCTGCTGCACCAGTCACGCTGGGCAAGTTGCCGTGTAAACCTAGCATTCGACGCTGTGCCAACCACGCAAATGCTGTGGCTTCTACCCACGTTGGAGCCAACCCCAAATCTGCAGTGCTTCTGAGCGTCCACGTTGGCAATAACGCAGACAAACTGTGCCACAAGGTCTGATTAAACGCCCCGCCGCCGCACAACCACAGCTCGCCTGCTCCTAAGCCGGTTTGAATCACGGCATTTGCCACGCTATGTGCTGTCAACGCCAACAGAGTCGCTTGCACACCAGCAGGGGACACGTGTTTCACCTGCTCATGCGCATCGACCCAACCCACATGAAAATCCTCACGTCCGGTGCTCTTGGGGGCCGTTCGCGCAAAATACTCATGTGCCAACCACTCGGCCAACAACAGAGGGCAGGGGAGCGCTGTCGCCGCCCATGCGCCGCCCACATCATAAGGCTGACCGGTATGGCGTAAACACCATGCGTCCATCAACAGATTGGCAGGCCCGGTATCAAAGCCATACACCGCATTGGGCTGCCCCGCAGGTAACACACTAATATTGGCAATCCCGCCCAAATTTAAAATCACCCGATGAACCTGATCATCCTGAAACACCGCCTGATGAAACGCCGGAACCAACGGCGCACCCTGACCGCCTGCGGCCAAATCCCGCCGCCGAAAATCCGCCACCACCGTTAAACCCGTCAACTCAGCGATCAGGTTTGCATCGCCAATCTGCACACTAAAGCCCGCCTCAGGCCGATGCCGAATCGTCTGGCCATGACTGCCCACCGCCACAATGTGTGCGCGATCCAACCCCTGTGTCTCAATCAGCTCATTAATCGCTGCCGCGACCACGCGTGCATAGGCCACATCCGCCAGGCCCATTCGCTCAATCTCATCAGGTCCAGATTGCGTCAACGCCAACAACGCCTGTTGCAAAGCATCCGGAAAAGCCACCGTCAACGACCCATGCAACTGCAACGGATTAAACGACACCGCCACCACATCAATGCCATCCAAACTCGTGCCGGACATCACCCCCACATAAAGCTGCGTCATCGTTGATCCCTGCACCGACAGATAAAAAAAGCTAGTATATCGCGCAAACGCATCACCACCGGACAGGAACAGTCATGAGCTCATTTTTACCCGCCGACCAACAACTCGCCCTCATCGAACGCGGCACTGCCGATATCATCTCGCGCGACGACCTCCTCAAAAAGCTACAAGAAAACCGTCCGCTACGGATCAAAGCCGGTTTTGATCCCACCGCACCCGACCTCCATTTGGGTCACACCGTACTCATTAACAAACTGCGCACCTTTCAAGACCTCGGCCATCACGTCCTATTCTTGATTGGCGACTACACCGGCATGATTGGTGACCCCACAGGCAAAAGCGCCACCCGCCCACCGCTGACCCGTCAACAAGTCAGCGACAACGCCAAAAGCTATCAAGAACAAGTCTTCAAAATTCTCGACCCCGCCAAAACCGAAGTCGTCTTTAACAGCACATGGTTTGACGCCATGTCTGCCGCCGACCTCATTCGTCTGGCCAGTCAACAAACCGTCTCCCGCATGATGGAGCGAAACGACTTTAGTAAGCGCTTTAAAGACGAACAACCCATCGCCATTCACGAATTCCTCTACCCATTGGTACAAGGCTACGACTCCGTTGCCCTGCGCGCAGACGTCGAACTCGGCGGCGCTGACCAAACCTTTAACCTTCTCATGGGGCGTACCCTCCAATCACGCTACGACCAAACCCCACAAGTCTGCATCACCGTCCCCATTCTAGAAGGACTCGACGGCGTGCAAAAAATGTCAAAATCACTGGGCAACTACATTGGTGTGCATGACAGCGCGGGCAGCATGTATCAAAAAATACTCTCCATGCCCGACAGCCTCATCGCCCGCTACTTTGAACTGCTCAGCTTCCGCAGCATGGACGACATCACCGCCTTACTCACAGACATCGAACAAGGCCGCAACCCACAAGACATCAAACGCGAACTCGCTTTAGAGCTGATCGAACGCTTTCATGACGCTGACGCAGCCGCCAATGCCCACAAAAGTGCAGGCAACCGCATCATCGACGGCGAACTCCCTGAAGACATGCCCGAAATCAACCTATCGTTAGAAGGTCAGGCGCAACTCTTTATCACCAGCGTATTGAGTCGAGCTGGCCTCACCAAAAATGCCGCCCAAGCCAAAGACGCCCTTGGACGCGGTGTGGTAAAAGTCGATGGTCAAGTGGTCGATGCCAGCTATACCTTAGCTGAAGGTGTGAGTGTAGTGATTCAAGCCGGCAAAAAAGCCATTGCCCGCGTCCTTATCACGGCTTAACTCACCAACCATCATCACGCAACGTTTAACAGCGGGCGTTAGCCCGCTTTTCTAATGCCTCATCACTGATCAATCACCGTCAATACAACCGCAATCACCAATATTTTGAGCAAAAAAGCCTAAAAAACCACCATAAAGCGTGAAAACGCTCACAAAACGGCCACTCAGCACGAAAAGGTATAAAAAGGAGTTGACGGGTGGTGAGAAGTGTATAGAATACGCACCACAGAGACGGACTGAAGCGCTGAAAACTGTAGTAAATACAGCGAGTTAAGCGGGGTAAGGAAGTTAAGGTAGCCTAGTAATAGGCGGGACGATTTTTTCACTAGATCGTTTGGTGTGACAAGTTCTTCGGAACGGCGCCAAAGAAAAAGATGAGAAAGTTGTTGACAAGCTGGATGATTCGCGTAGAATAGCCAGCCTACCGAGACGGAACTGCAACGCAGACTGTTTTGGAGAGTGTGAAGCGACGAGCTTTGACTCAAATCTTTAAGAACTTGTGAAGAACAA
>JBEANQ010000011.1:0-26961 GCA_041165345.1 Pseudomonadota bacterium | reverse complement strand
GTCTATTTGGCTGTTTGCAGATGTGTTTGAACGTGTGCGCCAAAATTACGTCGAACCGGTCAGTGATGAGCGTCTGTTTGACAACGCCATGAGTGGCTTGTTGGCGCGTCTTGATCCGTATTCTGAGTTTTTGGACGCCCAAAGCTATAACCGCATTCTTGAGTTTACCGAAGGGGAACTGGCTCAAACAGGACTGAGTGTTCATCTGGTTGGGGATCAATGGCGAATTGACAGCATAGACCCACAATCGGCGGCATCACGTGCAGGATTAGCATTGGGTGATATCGTCCTTAAAATTGATGCAAAGTCCGTGCGTGGCATGACCCAACAAGATCTGGAGCAGCGCCTACGTGGCTCGATGGGCAGCAGTGTACAGCTTAGTGTGTTGTCGCAAGGTCAACATGCGCGAGAGGTCAAGGTACTCCGTGGAACGCCAGAGCATCATGCAGTGATTGGGCATGTAGAACCTGACGGCATTGTGGTGGTGGCAATACAAGCGTTTCAGTCCACAACAGGGCAGCAATTACTCGATGTCTTAGAGCCAATCCGCCAAGATGGCCGCCTGCGTGGCATTGTGCTGGATGTGCGTGATAACCCTGGTGGATTATTGTCGTCAGCGGTGGAAATTGGCGATTATTTTTTAGACCAAGGGCTGATTGTCTCTACACGGGGTCGAGGCGAACCTGAGCAACGGTATCAGGCGTTGTCGGCACAACGGTTTAGCGGTATTCCTGTCGTCGTGTTGATTAACCGCTATTCGGCATCTGCCGCAGAGGTGTTGGCCGGTGCGCTGCAAGATCAAAAGCGCGCCACCATTATGGGGCAGCCCAGTTATGGCAAAGGATCGGTACAAAAACTTTGGCCGATTGGGTCGGGTCGGGCGATTAAGCTAACCGTTGCACGTTACTACACGCCAAATGGCCGCATGATTGAAGGCCAAGGGATCGCCCCAGACATCCTCTTGGTTGATAGTAAGCCCAGTTTAAATGACCCCATGCTATTGGCTGCTTTAGACGGCTTACGGCAACAGATCAATCCGATGCCAGTGCCATCCCTCATCACACCACCCGTTGCATCTGTGGCTCAACGTCCGCTGTCTCCCCCTTAAAACTGCGCCTTGCAGGGGTGATTGATCAGTGCGGCTGGGTTAAACACACCACGGTCAAATCGGCAAAAAAACGCATACTGCGCGTGAGTTGAGCAGCACTAGTGGGATCGTCATTGATCCGTGGGTCGGTGGCAATATCTTGTGCAAGGGCAAAGGTGGCACAGGCTTTGGGCAGTTGGTCGGCCAATAAATAGGCGTTGGCTTCCCCCACATGTGCTGCGGCTTCTAGAGCCGGTTTTTGCAGTTGCTGATAACGCACTGCGGCACGGGCGTAAAAATCAGCCGATTTCAGATAACTATTGAGGGTGTTGGGCGGAACTTGACGATCTTGCCATGGTTTTGATTTATACAGCTCACCCAACGCAAACAAGGTGCGGGCGTCGCCTAATGCGTCGTTGGCGGCCACATAGTCAGCATTCGCCGCTTGTAATAAGGATTCTGCACCGTCAGGCCGTGCGCTTTGTGCCACGCCCAACGCCAATTGCACCCGTTGCTCGGTGGATAGAACAGATTGCGATTGGCAGGCACTCAGCCATAGCGTCAAGCCGAGCAGGATGAGAGAAGCAGTGGGGCGTGTCATGACAGTCGGTCCTTTACCAAGAGGATGAGGCGTAGAGCAGGTAGGGCTTTATTAGATCACCTTACTCTGCACCAACCGGCTCGTCTGTATCGTTATCTTCTTCACCGAGTCCTAGTTTTTTTAAGCGATAACGCAACGAGCGAAAGCTCATGCCCAAGCGTTTGGCGGCGGCAGTGCGGTTCCACAGGCTTTTTTCTAAAGCCAGCAAAATCAGGCTGCGCTCGATTTGTTGCAGGTAGTGTTCAAGCCCGTCTTCAGGCAGTTGGGTCAGGCAGATGTGTTGTAGGGGGGCGTCACTGGACTTGGCTGGGCTGGTTTTGGTGGGATGGTCTGTGCTGGGGTCGGTATTTAAAACAGGGAATTCGTCGTCGTCATGCCATACCGGTGTGGCGTCTTCGGGTAGGGTTTGGCCACGGCGCAGATCTAACAGCAGGTGTTCAGGCTCAATGGTGTGGCCTTCACATAAGGTGAGAGCCCGCTCAAGGGTATTTTGTAGCTCACGAACATTGCCTGGAAAGGCATAACGACACAACATGTGCTGTGCCGCAGCCGATAAGGTGGGGCGTTCAATGCCCCAGTCTGTGCAGAGTCGACCCAAAAACGCATCGGCCAATAATAAAACGTCATTGCCTCGCTCACGCAATGCAGGGAGTGCCGCCTCAATGACGTTGATGCGATAAAATAAATCTTGTCGAAAATGTCCCGCATCTACCATGCGTTGCAGGTCTTTATGGGTTGCACTTAATAGCCGAATATCAACGGCAATTTCAGTTTGTGTGCCAATTTGTCGTACCTTTTTTTCTTGAATGGCACGAAGAAGCTTGACCTGCATGGCCAATGGTAGATCGGCAACTTCATCTAAAAAAAGCGTACCGCCATTGGCTGATTGAAATAGCCCTTGTTTGTCTTCGGTCGCGCCGGTAAAGCTGCCTTTTTTGTGGCCGAAAAACTCACTTTCCATGAGTTCGGCAGGAATCGCCCCACAGTTGACTGGCACAAAAGGCCCACTGTTGCGAGGGCCAAGTTGATGAATGAGCCGCGCCACCACTTCTTTGCCAGTACCTGATTCTCCACTGATATAGACGGGCGCTTGAGAGCGTGACAGTTTGATCAGCATGGTACGCAGCTGTTGCATGACGGTGGATTGGCCGATTAATGCTTGTTCGCTGAGTTGACCACTGGACGTGGTCAGCGCCACAGGTTGATTGACCAATAACGCACGTTCGACCAACTCACGTAGACGGGCTTGTTCGACAGGTTTGCTGACAAAATCAAATGCCCCAGCTTTAAGGGCATCAATGGCAATATCCATGCTGCCATAGGCAGTGATCATGGCAACGGGAAGCTCGGGATAGCGTTCGGCAATGTCTGCAACCAATTCTAGGCCACTACCATCAGGGAGGTTCATATCGGTGAGGCAAAGGTCAAATCGTTGTCGTGTCAGCCAGCGTCGGGCTTCTGTGACCGAGGCGGCAAGTTCACAGTCGATGCCCATCCGCATTAAGGTTAAGCGCATCAGGGTGCGAAGGTCAGCTTCATCATCAACAATCAGGGCCAGTGGACGTTCAGACACAGTCTCTTCCTATTTACAGTTTACAGTAGGGCCGCAATACCGGCGTCATGATGCGGTACCCGAGCGCGCGAATACAAGCCGAAAGCATGCACCCTCTACAATCGGTACATGAAACAAGCGTGCGCCATTGGCCTCGCAAAACGCCCGCGATAGATATAACCCTAGACCAGTACCATTGGGTTCGGTGGTAAAAAATGGCTCAAATAAGGTGCTGCGTGCTTGAGGGCTAACACCATAGCCTTCATCAATCACATCAAGGCTAATTTGTCCGCTCTCATCACTGCTGGCCAACAAGCGAACATTGGGGGCTGTGCGTCGCTTTGCGCCATGATACAGCGCGTTTTGTACCAAATTAACCAACACTTGACTCAGTTGATCTGGGTCAAAGCGTACTGAAAGCTGATGTTGGATTTGCAAAACCAGTTGTGCGTGTTGAGCCGAAAACGCATCGTTTAGCATGGCTGGCAACCAATCATTGAGGGCGATGACCTGTGGCATGGAACGCTCTCCACGCGACAATTGCAAGACATCTTCAATGATGCGATTCATACGCTTGCCTTGCTTTTGAATCATGGTGAGTAGTTCGGCATCAGCAGGGTTGGTGAGGCCATCTTTGAGTAGTTCACTGGCTTGACTAATGGCAGCCAACGGGTTGCGAATCTCATGTGCAATACTGGCGGTGAGTCGCCCAAGCGAGGCCAGTTTGAGCTGTTGGGCTTGTTGATTCGCCCGTTCAAGCCCCTCGATTAACAATAAGGTCGCAGGTGGCATATTGGGGGCATCAAGGCTGGCAATTTGAATACCCAATGCCGAGTGTTGCCCTTGGGCATCTTGAGGCAACAACATGCTATCGCGGCCTTCGGCCTGTGCGCGTGCCAATAATCCACTTAATAACGGGGTGACTCGTGCCAGTGGTTGCCCTGCCCGAACCAATGATTGGTTGAGCAGTTGCTGAGCCGCTTGGTTGACCAACAAAATGGTGAGTTGACGGTCCAACACCAACACACCCATTTGCATGCGTTCAATAATGCGTTGGTTAATGGCCTGTAGTTGTCGTACTTGTTGGGCTTGGTCTTCTGCCAGACGCTCGATGAGTTTGAGGCGGCCAGAGACTTGTCGTGTCAATAAAGAAACGCCCATAAAGCTAATCGAGAGCAGCAGCGCACCACTGATACTGCGGACATCGGCTTGTTGAGTGAGTGCAAAAAAGAACTGTTGCCACACCACTGTAATCACGGCCAACAGCGCAATCGACAACGCACGTACAGAAGGCAGCAAAATATTGGCTGCAACCACCACCACCAAGTACAGCATCGACATTTGTAGACTAGGGCCACCATTGGCATACAGCATCATGGACAAGGCCAACACATCTACAAACAGCATGACAAAAATTTGGTCTTCTAAGCGAAATGGCCAATGCCGCAAAACAATGTAGGCCATCAATGTTGCAAAACAATAGGTTGCAACGGACTGCAAATACAAATAAGGCGCTTCACCACCCAATAGCGGATTACTGACCGTGACCAAAAATAGCAAGATCAACAAAAACGACAGCACAATCCGATATGAGGCATAAATCAGCCCCAATCGGTCTAGCATATGGGGAGAGTCGGGGAGTGGAGGCATAAACATCGCAGGCTAAGGCTTAATCAGGCCGTGCCGTAATGCTTGATGGGTGAGTTTTACATCACTATCGATGCCCAATTTTTCAAAAATCCGATACCGATAGGTATTGACAGTTTTGACACTGACAAACAAGCGGTCTGCAATCTCTTGAGCGCTGACGCAGTTCACCACCATCATGGCCACTTGCATCTCACGTTCAGACAGTAAATCAAATGGCGAATTTTGTTGGTCTGACAAATAGCTCGCTGCTAATTGCTCGGCAATGTCAGCACTAAAATATTTGCCGCCTTGCATGACCTTACGAATGGCTCGAACCATTTCATCTAAGGGTGCGCCTTTGGTGATATAGCCCCGCGCACCTGCTTTAAGCAGTAATGACGGATAGGGTTCTTCAGCCATGCCACTCACGGCTAAGACCCGAATGTCAGGTGAGTTTTGCACAAGGCGACGAGTGGTTTCCACGCCGCCAATACCAGGCATGTTGACATCAAGCAAGACCACATCGGGCTGGAATCGCCGTGCCAGTTCAATGGCCGACTCTCCCGAGTCTGCTTGCGCGACCACATCCAGATCAGGGGTATCGCCTAGCATATGACAAATGCCTGTGCGTACCAGTTCGTGATCGTCTACGACAAGAATCTTGATCAAGGACAGTGCTCCCTTTACATCTGGTCAGATTTTTTGTTAATGAACATGTACAGACTTGCGAAGACAACCGTGAATTGGTCATGCTTGTGTCATGATCACACTCATGTGTTTGTCCTCACAGGTACGCTCAATGCATAGCCGTTGAGCGGGTGCTGTGATTCACATCATACCCATGTCCGCAGGATGCCATCATGAAAACTTTTTTGTTGCCTCTTGTTAAAGGCACTTCTTTGGCGTTGACCTTGCTACTGATGGCGCAAGGCGCACACGCACGCTTAATAGTGCAAGAAACCTCAGGCGTTGTACGTGCTGACGTGTCAGCCAGTAGTGAAAGCCAAGCTCGTCAACTGATGAGCGAAGATCAGGATCTTGCAGAAGACGATATTGACGTTCGGACATTACCCAATTTTGTCCCTGCCGTCACCACATTGGTCGAGCGTGTGCGTAGTACCAGCAGCGCAGTAGTGACCGATACAGTACAGCGGGTACAAGATGCATTAAGCCTGAGCGCCAATGCTGCCTTTGTCATGGATGGCAGCAATGGTGACGTATTATATGGCAAGCAAAGTGATGATGTTAGGCCGATGGCGTCCATCACCAAACTCATGACTGCCATGGTCACTTTAGATGCGCGTTTGGATATGGCCGAGACCATTACCCTTGAAGCCAGTGATTTTGATGGCCCCAAGCGTGCCAGTTCACACCTGCGTGTGGGTGATACCATGAACCGTGCTGAAGTGCTGTTGATGGCTTTAATGAAATCTGAAAACCCTGCCGCCAAATCGTTGGCACGAACATATCCTGCGGGCTATGACGCTTTTATTCGTGCGATGAATGCCAAAGCAAAATCATTGGGCATGAAAACCGCATTTTTTGGTGACCCAACGGGCTTGGATCAACGGAATGTCTCATCTGCACGTGACTTGGGTCGAATGGTTGCGGCGGCCTATGACTACGGGCTGATTCGGCAGTTTTCGACCCAAAAATCGTATGACTTTAATTTGGGCAGTCGCGTCCTGACCGCCAATAACACCAATAAATTGGTACGTGAAGGAGGCTGGAATATTGGCCTGTCAAAAACCGGCTATATCAATGAGGCTGGTCGTTGTGTCGTCATGCAAGCACAAGTCAATCAACACCCTGCGGTGATTGTATTGATGGGTGCAACCACATCGCAAAGTCGTTCGGGTGATGCCACACGCATTCTATCGTGGTTACAAGATCGTTTTAATCGCTAGGTTTTTGGCGCATTGGAATGTCCGTCGTTGTAGATGCAACAGGTCATCCGACCAACGCGTTGTTCATTCAGATGGAGGTGGTTTGCATCAGCAGGCCACCTCTCGTTATAAAGGACATGACAACTCCCTGAAGGCACTCGGCATTTTTTGCCATGCTTGCCGTACGCAACAAAAAAAGGCGCACTCTGATGCATATTTTAGTCGTTTGCTCTGCCAATCGCTGTCGTAGCGTGATGGCCGAAACCCTCATTCGCCATTATGCGGATCATCTCGATCAGCCTGTATTTGTGGCATCTGCTGGTCTGCATGCACAGCGCGGCCAGCCTGCAGATCCCATGACCATCCGATTATTACAGCGGCGTGGTTATACTCCTCGTGTGCAACATCGTAGCCGCACGCTGCAAGAATTGATGCATATTGAATGGGACTGCGTGTTGGTGATGGACGAAGAACAGCGTCAAGCCGTCTTGGCGCGTTATCCGGCGTTGGCACGTCGGGTCATGCTGTTGGGTCGTGACGCTGGCCCTGCAATTGCAGATCCATACCGTCAAGGGTGGTTGGCTTGTCAGCAAACGCTGAGCCACATGGAACCCTTGGCGCAATATTGGGTTGAGCGACTTACACCTCCCCAGAGCTTAGCCAGTTAGTCAATCGTCTGTGTAGTATGGGTGTTGGCCTGCTGATCACGCAAAAAAAAGCCCCCGATTGGGAGCTTTTGATCTACGATCAACCAGTTAGGCGATCATGCTTACATATTTTTTAAGATGCCATCTTTGACCTGAGCCAAGGTGGCGTCAATGCCCAACATGACAGCATCGGCACATTGTTTGATGGCTGTGTCAGGGTCTTTTAGGCCGTTGCCGGTGAGGGTACAGACGATCACAGAGCCTTCAGGAATTTTACCGTTTTTGATGTCGCGCAGTACACCACTAACCGACGCCGCCGAGGCGGGTTCGCAGAAAATCCCTTCGTACATCGACAACATGCGTTGGGTGTCTAAGATTTCGGCATCCGACAGTTCATCAAACCAGCCGCCACAGTCTTTCATCAGTGCATGGGCATGATTCCAGCTTTGTGGGTTACCAATCCGAATAGCAGTGGCAAGTGTTTCGGGGTCTTTGACCGGACCACCGCGCATAAAGGGTGCAGAGCCTGCGGCTTGGTAGCCCAACATTTTGGGTACTTTGCCTGACACGGGTAGACCCGAGAACGAGTCCGTATCAGCTTGATAGGCCACACGGTTGGTTGCCCAATGGATAGGGTCAACGGCAGATTCAGAGTAGCCCATCCAATGTGCGGTGATGTTACCTGCATTGCCAACGGGCAGCGCATGATAGTCGGGTGCTTGGCCGAGTTCTTCGACAATTTCATATGCGGCAGTTTTTTGACCTTGCAGCCGGAACGGATTGATCGAGTTGACAATCGTGACCGGTGCTTCGGCCGCGACTTCTTTAACCAGTTGCATACCGTCGTCAAAGTTACCGCGAATTTGCAGGGTAATCGCGCCATACATCATGGCTTGCGCCAATTTGCCCATGGCAATTTTGCCTTCGGGAATCAAGACAAACGCCTTGATGCCTGCGCGGGCAGCATAGGCAGCCGCAGCCGCCGAGGTGTTGCCCGTGGATGCACAAATAATGGCTTTGCTACCGGCTTCGACCGCTTTGGTCACGGCCATGGTCATGCCACGATCTTTAAACGAGCCAGTCGGGTTTAAGCCTTCATATTTGACGTAAATATCAACATTTTTACCAATCACGCGTGGAATATTGTTGAGCTTAATCAGGGGGGTGTTGCCTTCGCCCAGCGAAATGGCGGGGGTGTCTGCACCGACGGGCAGGCGGCTGCGATAGCGGTCAATCAGACCGGTGTAACGGGTGGGGTTAGACAGTGACATGTCGATGCTTCCGGTCATTCAAGGGTCAAGGCAGGGAGGTGTTTCCCTGCCCATGAGGGATTAGCCATCCAAGGCTTCAAGGCGAATCCGTACCACAGGGGTATGGATGGCGCTTAAGGCTTCGATTTGATGAATGGCGTGATTCATTTTGGCTTCTTGTACCGGTTGGGTCAGCAAGACCACCGGCACACGGCCTTTGTGTTGTTCAGGTTTTTGCAAGACGGCGTCAATATTGATGCCCGCACGGCTCAAAATGCCGGTCACTTCGGCCAGTACACCGGGTTCGTCTTCGGCATCTAAGCGCAGATAGTACGCGGTGACCATTTGATCGGCCGGTAAAATCGGGGTGTTTTCGAGGGCATCGGGCTGAAACGCCAAATGAGGTACATGGATGCCAGTGCTTTCGGCTGTCATGAGACGAACCAAATCGACCACGTCCGCGACCACGGCCGAAGCCGTTGGTCCTGCACCTGCGCCCGCACCATAATACAAGGTTGGGCCGACTGCATTGGATTGCACCAAGACGGCGTTTTTGACTCCATTGACGTTGGCAATCAAGCGAGCTGCCGGAATGAGCGTCGGGTGAACCCGCAGTTCAATGCCGGCGTCTGTGCGACGGGCAATGCCCAAGTGCTTGATGCGATAGCCGAGTTCTTCGGCATATTCGACGTCTTGCGCGGTCAGGCGGGTGATGCCTTCGGTGTAGGCTTTGTCAAACTGCAACGGAATACCAAAGGCAATCGAGGCCAGAATGGTCAGCTTATGTGCTGCATCAATGCCTTCTACGTCAAAGGTGGGGTCGGCTTCGGCATAGCCTAATTCTTGCGCTTCGAGCAACACGTCTTCAAAGGCACGGCCTTTGTCGCGCATTTCGGTCAGAATAAAGTTGCCTGTACCATTAATGATGCCAGCTAGCCAGTCAATTCGGTTGGCGGCCAGACCTTCACGCAGCACTTTAATAATCGGAATACCACCGGCCACTGCCGCTTCAAACGCCACATGCACTTGATGTTGTTCTGCGGCTTTAAAAATCTCGTTGCCATGCACGGCCAGTAAGGCTTTGTTGGCGGTGACGACGTGTTTGCCGTGGCGGATGGCTTCCATGACGATGTCATGTGCCAGTGTCATGCCACCAATGACTTCAATCACGATATCGACGTTGTCTGCTCGTGCAATCGCCATGAGGTCGTCACTGACGGTGATGCCCGTCAGGGGGAGGTCAGGGCGGGCGCGACGGCTACCGACGTGAGTAATGCGAATATCACGGCCAGTGCGACGAGTGAGTTCGGCAGCATTTTCCTGTAACAGACGCAATGCGCCTGCACCAACGGTTCCTAGACCGAGGATTGCCAGATTCACAGGTTTCACCATCTCACCCCAAGCATATATGCAAAGGCAACGATCATAGCCAAAAACCGCGCCATCCTCCAGTCATGTACAGACTGAAGGGTTGGCAAACACGATTAAATACCGCTTTTAAGCCTTAGGGTTTGGTTGCATCCATGCCCAGCGCTTTGGCGAGTTCGTCGGCGGGCATGTATCCGCCCAAGTATTTACCTTGTGGGCTGTAAATGGCAGGTGTGCCTTGAATGCCCAGTTGCATGCCAATTTGCCGTTGAGCCAACACCGGATTTTTGCAATTGGCGGCTTGTACAGGAAGCCCTTGTTTGGCAGTGGTAAGTGCAGATTTGCGATCTTCGCTACACCAAACGGCGTTCATGTCGGGCATGGATTGCGGTGAGCGTGGCCATGCAAGGTAATGAATTTCAATACCTTTAGCATTGATTTGATTGATTTCGCTGTGCAGTTTACGGCAGTAGCCACAGTCTGCGTCGGTAAAGACATATGCAATGGCTTTGGGTTTACCTACCGGAGAAAAAATAATTTGATCTGCGGTGGGTACCGCAGCCAGCAGCTTAGTGGCTGCGGTTTGCATCAATGCATCACCAATATTATTAATACTGTTATTGCCCAGCTGCATGACATCACCTTGGATCAAAAATCGACCATCAGCGCTGGTAAACACAGCAGGTAGACCCTCGAGTGAGACCCAATAAATACCAGTCATTTCGGTGGCGTGAATGTCTAGGATTTTGGCTGATAAACCCGCTTTTTTGAGGTTGTCGGCAAAGGTTTGCTTGAGACTTGCAGGAATCGCAGTGCTCACGACTTTGGGTTCTGCGGGTTGAGATTCGGCACTGCTACAGGCGGACAATGCCACAAGTAGAGGGAGCGCGGCCACACGTAACGAAAAAGACAGCATCACAAGTCCTTATAGTAGTCGAGTGCAGAAAAGCGCACTGCACGTCTAGAGATGGATTGAGCATAGCAAAAAAAAACAGCACACTTGCAGTGCAAGGGTGTAACTACCTTGCGATGGTGATTGATGGAAGTTCGGCGCTTGAGCGTACAATACGGGTTAGAATAAGTTGTCTGCATCACAGTATTGTCATTTTTTTCTGTAATTATATTGCCCTCTTTAAAGTTATATCATGGGTATACACCATGCAAGGCTTAGATCTGATTGATCAAATTGAGACGGATTTGCTGCATCCTGTGTTACAGCAACGACGTCGCATGTATGAGGCGTTAACGGTGCTGTTTGTGCAGTGTGTCCAACCGATTGAATCATTTGGGCTGATGCTGCGTGATCGTGCAGGTCAGCCAATGGTTGGACCATTAGAGCAAATGGTGCGTGCTGCGGTGTTACCCGACGGGGGTGTGACGCCAACGTTGATGAATCCGTTACTGTATAAACTCATTGGAAATCCACAATTGTTACAGCGTTGTCGAGATCAGTTATTGGCACGACAAGCGATTCGTTGTATCAATCAATCGATTCATCGATTAGTGGAATTACATGAGCTTCGGCGAATTTTTCTAAACCGTGATGATCTACAACAGCTGTCAGCGTTATATGCCTTAATGGAGTATTCAGCGTTGTCTTCAGCATTTGATAGACAACCACTGAACCGGTTGTTTCATCAACCTCACCCTGAGTTGGTTCACTCAACTGAACGACAGGCGCAAGCTTTATTGGCGTAAAGATGGCTTAGCCCCGTGGATGATGGGTGTGATGAAGTTCTTGCAAGCGGGCGCGTGCGACGTGGGTGTAAATTTGGGTGGTCGACAGATCACTGTGACCCAGCAGCATTTGGACGACCCGCAAGTCTGCGCCGTGATTGAGCAAATGCGTCGCAAATGCATGTCTTAAGGTATGTGGCGATAGACTGCTCTGAATCCCTGCGGTCAGGGCATGGGCTTTGATGCTATACCAAAAATTTTGACGGGTCATAAAGCCGCCCTGTTGGGTCACAAACAGCGCGTCACTGTTGGTTTTTTGGGTCAGTTGTGGCCGTGCCTCTAACAAGTAACGCGCCAACCATTCGACCGCGATTTCACCCAGCGGCACAAGGCGCTCTTTGCTGCCTTTACCACGCACCCGTACGATGCCTGCATTCATGTTGAGACCATCTAAGGTCAGTCCGGTCAGTTCGGATACACGCAAGCCACAAGCATACAATACTTCAAGCATGGCACGATCCCGCAGCCCTAGCGTGCTGTTGGTGTTGGGCGCGTTGAGCAGCGCCAAGACGTGTGCTTCTGAAAGATCTTTGGGCAGTGCGCGACCAATGGCAGGGCTTTTTTGCTCGGCGGTGGGGTCGTCTTCACGCAGGTTAAGGGCTTGTTGCATCCGATAAAACTGCCGTAAGGCCGACAACATGCGTGAGATTGAGCGGGGGCTTTTGTGGTCGTGGGTCAGGTGCAGCAGCCATGCGCTCAGGTCGTCGGCGCTCCACAGAGGCAGTGCCGTGGGCATGGCGGCGTGTGCGCTGCATAAATCACTTAAATAGGCATTGCGAGTATGTGGACTGACTGCTTGCGCTACCAAATGATCGCGAAAGACCTGCAAATATGGCGCGTCGTCAGGCAGGGTAATGGGGCGAGGGGTGCGTGGTTTTTTGGCGGCAATCTGGGTCATGGTCACGGTGTATCAACAGCAATTCAGCATCAAAACATGGTGAATAGGGCCTTGCAAGTGTTTCTGTGCAGTAGAAGGAGATAGGCGGATGATGCATGCGACAGGCCGCTGGCTCGCAATAGATCAGAATCATGGTAGACTTGTTAGTAGGAATTATTCTCAACTCGTTGCAGGTGTGGTGCCGCAGTGCTTCTTTCAGACCTCCCTCGTTATGCCCATGCCATCGTGCAATCGGTTGAACCCACCACAGCGGACGACCCTATTGCACAACGGTTATCCGCGCTCGGCTTTGTACGGGGTGAACAGGTTCGCCTGATTACGGTCGGTCCGTTTGGTGGTGACCCATTGCTGGTACAAATTGGCTTTACTCGGTTTGCACTGCGTCGCAGTGAAGCGGCGCGTGTCCATGTATTATTGGAGCCGCTGACATGACGTCGCCTTTACAGCATGTGGCCTTGGTGGGTAATCCCAACTGCGGCAAAACGTCGTTGTTTAATCAGTTGACCGGCACACGGCAAAAAGTTGCCAACTATGCGGGTGTGACGGTTGAGCGCAAAGAAGGTCGTGTGACCTTGCCGTCTGGTCGATTGTTGCGGGTGTTGGATTTACCCGGTGCATACAGCCTTGACGCAACCAGCCCTGACGAGGCGATCACCCGCGCTGTCTGTTTGGGTGAGTTGGCGGGTGAGTCAGTGCCGGATTTGTTGGTCTGTGTGGTGGATGCCACCAACCTGCGCTTGCATTTGCGCTTTGTCTTAGAGGTGCGTCAACTGGGTCGCCCCATGATCTTGGTGCTGAACATGATGGACGACGCGCGTCGTCGCGGCATCGTGATTGATCAACATCAATTATCTGCCCATTTGGGCATTCCTGTACTGGCGACTGTTGCGGTGAAGTCACAGGGGATTCAAGCCTTGTTAAGACAGTTTGATGGTGCTGCTCCTATCGCGCCATTGCCTGATCAAACGGGGCAAGATTTACATCAGCATGTGCGTGATATTTTGGCTGATAGTGTGGTCATGCCGCGCAACACCGACCGCCGCGATGATGCAATCGATCGAGTCATGCTACATCCAGTGATGGGTTTGCTGCTGTTGGCTGTGATTATGTTTATGATTTTTCAGGCTGTTTTTTCTTGGGCTGCGCCCCTGATGGATCTGATTGAGACAATGATTGGGCAACTCAGCGTATGGGTTGCCACACAAATGGCTGATGGATTGCTCAAGAGTTTGCTAATAGACGGCGTGTTGGCGGGTCTGGGTGGCGTGCTGGTGTTTTTGCCGCAAATTCTGATTTTATTCTTATTTATTTTATTGTTAGAAGAATCTGGCTATTTGCCTCGAGCGGCGTTTTTGCTGGATCGATTGATGTTTCAGTCTGGGCTGAGCGGGCGGGCGTTTATTCCGCTGTTATCCAGTTTTGCATGTGCGGTGCCCGGTATTATGGCGACCCGCAGCATTAATGACCCCCGTGATCGACTCACCACCATTATGGTTGCGCCCCTGATGACTTGCTCGGCGCGCCTGCCGGTCTATGCGTTGCTGATCGCCGCATTTATTCCCAGCCAGACGGTGTGGGGGATGTTTAACGTGCAAGGTCTGGTGCTGTTTGCGTTATACGCCGGTGGAATTACCAGTGCTTTGTTGGTGGCGTTGCTGATGAAATATTTCCGCAAAGACAAAAGCGAACACGCGTTGCTGTTAGAGCTGCCAAGCTATCGGATTCCATCATGGCACAGTGTGGCACTGGGCTTGTATGAGCGGGCGGCCATTTTTATCAAACGGGTCGGGGGCATTATTTTTGCCCTTACCGTGTTGTTGTGGCTGTTATCGACCTTTCCCTCAGCCCCCGTGGGCGCGACCTTGCCTGCCATTGAGTACAGCTTTGCCGGTCAATTGGGACGGTTGATGGAGCCAATTTTTGCCCCGATTGGTTTTGGTTGGCAAATGTGTATTGCGTTGATTCCGGCGATGGCCGCGCGTGAAGTGGCTGTGGCGGCGTTGGCCACGGTGTATTCGGTGGCGGGCAGCGAAGACCAAGTGGCGACCCAATTGGTAACGGTGATTGGTCATCAATGGTCATTGGCGACGGCAGTGTCGATGCTGGTGTGGTTTGTATTTGCGCCGCAGTGTATTTCGACATTGGCCACGGTCAAGCGTGAAACCGGCTCATGGCGTTATGTGGGTTTTATGCTGTTGTATCTGTTTGGTTTGGCCTATGGCGCGTCGTTTTTGGCGTATCAAGGCATGGTGTGGTTGGGCTAATCTGTGCTGATGTGCTGATGTGCTGATGTGCTGATGTGCTGATGTGCTGATGTGCTGATGTGCTGATGTAAGACGATTTTTTCACTGGATGACCGTACAAGAGGACACGACCATGTTGCAAAACAGTGTGGTATTGCTGGTGGTGCTGTGGAGTCTGTTGATGGTGTTGCGGCGGTTGATGCCCAACAGCGTGTATCGTCTTCAATCGGCATTGGCGCAAGCATGTGCTCAAGCAGGTTGGCAATGGCTGGCCGAGCGGCTGTTACCCGCTGCATCTACACAAGGCTGTGGGACAGGGTGCTCGAGTTGCTCAACCGGCTGTTCAACGTCAATCTCAACCGACGTCGCTGCATCCTCCAACGATCAATCACGCCCTGTGTCGTGGCGTTAAGTTGGATTTGATCGGTTAGTCGGCGTTAGACCCTAAAAAAAAGCGTTTGTTCGTTCGAATCCGCAGCAGAATAGCCGCGGTGGGTGCTACCATTTTCGTCTTTATCTCACCCGTTTAATGGAGTTCGACATGCTGATTCAGCGCGGTGGCTTGCGAGTGGTTGTCGGGTTAGGCAAGACCGGTCTGTCCGTGGTGAAGTATCTGGTCGAACAGGGCTATCGTGTGGCAGTGACCGATACCCGTATGGAACCACCAGCGTTAGCTGACGTGCCGGATGGCGTTGATTGCCATTTGGGTGGGCTAGACGAAGCCTTACTGTGTTCGGCGCAAGAAATTATTTTAAGCCCTGGTTTGGCCTTAACCGAGCCTGCCATTGTCGCCGCCTTGGCAAAAGGTGTGCCGGTGATTGGTGATATTCAATTGTTACGCCGTGCCACCAACGCCCCGATTGTGGCCATTACTGGCTCAAATGCCAAAAGCACGGTCACCACATTGGTGGGCGACATGGCGGTCAATGCCGGTCTGCGGGTGGCGGTAGGGGGAAATTTGGGCACGCCTGCGTTAGCACTGCTGGACAACGACCCTGAGCTGATTGTGTTAGAGCTATCGAGTTTTCAGCTTGAGACCACCTCAAGCCTCGGTGCAGCGGTGGCTGTGGTGTTGAACATCAGCGAAGACCATATGGATCGCTATGCCGACATGCTGGCCTATCATCAGGCGAAACATCGGATTTTTCAAAACTGCAAACGCTTTGTCACCAATCGGGATGACCCGCTGACTCAACCGTTGGTGGCCGATGCGATTGGCAAGCAAAGCTTTGGCTTGAGTGCGCCAGATATCAATGAATTTGGCATTTTGCGTGACTTAGATGGCACGATTTGGTTGGCGCGTGGTCGGCATCGCTTAATGAATGCCAACGAGATGAAGATTCGCGGTAATCATAACGTGGCCAATGCCTTGGCAGCGTTGGCATTGGGTGAGGCGGTGGGGTTGCCCATGGACGCGATGCTCGACACTTTGCGTCAATTTGCGGGTTTGGCGCATCGCTGTCAATTTGTCGCTGAACAAGCACAAGTGAGCTATTACAACGACTCAAAAGGCACCAATGTGGGTGCAACCTTGGCGGCCATTGAGGGCTTGGGGGGATCACTCGTGGCGCATCAAGGCCGTGTGGTGGTGATTTTGGGCGGCGTGGGCAAGGGCCAAGATTTTTCGCCTTTAGTACCTGCCTTGCAGCGTTATGGCCGCAGTGCGGTATTGATTGGTGAAGACGCCGCCAAAATTGCCCAGCAAATTGCAGGAGCTGTTGATGTATGGCACGCGGACTCGTTAGCCGATGCCCTCGCACAAGCACGCCAGCAGGCCGTTGCAGGGGACGCCGTGCTGTTATCGCCCGCCTGTGCCAGTTTTGATATGTTTTTAAACTATGAAGACCGTGGCGATCAGTTTGTGGCGTGTGTCCAAGGCACATCATCATGAAAGCGCAATGGTTACAGATGTTTCAGCAATTTGTTGCGCTGCCCTCACTTAGAGATGAACTCACACCACGGCGTTTTTTATTGTTTGCTGTGGTGATGCTGGTTTGTATTGGCACCACCATGATTGGCTCGGCATCCATGCCGTATGCTGCCTATAAGTTTGATCAACCGCTGTATTTTATGATTCGGCAAATGATCTATTTAGTGGCTGGCGTGACCGTGGCTGCCATTACCATCCGTATTCCACTCAAAATATGGTTTTCGCAGACGTTTTTACTATGGATTTTAGTGATTGTCCTGTTGTTTGCGGTCTTGATTTTGGGTGCGTCTATTAATGGCAGTAAGCGCTGGTTGTCATTAGCGGGTATTACGTTTCAGCCCTCAGAATTGGCCAAATTTGTGATGGTATTGTTCACTGCTGATTATGTGGTACGGCGTGCTGATGAAGTACGGTTTAGCCTTACTGGGTTTTTGCGATTGTGCTTGCCAATGGGCGCGGTCTTGTTGCTGATCATGCTAGAGCCTGATCTCGGTGCCACGGTGGTGGTGGTGGCCAGTATGTTGGCTGTGTTCTTTTTGGCAGGGGCACCTGCAAAGCAGTTTATGGTGTTGTTCTTAAGTGCATTTGGTGCATTGGCGATGGCTATTTTATTTGAGCCGTATCGTTTAGCGCGTTTGGTGTCGTTTGCCAATCCGTGGGATGATGAGTCGGGCAGTGATTATCAATTAAAACAAAGCCTGATTGCGTTTGGTCGAGGTGAGTGGACGGGGACAGGACTGGGTCATAGTGTACAAAAACTGTCTTATTTACCTGAGGCACATACCGATTTTATGCTGGCCATTGTGGGCGAGGAGTTAGGGTTTATTGGTATTACAGCCCTGTTTTTATTGCTCTTTATGCTGGTGTCAAGTTCGATGAGAATTGGTCATCGGGCGCTTGAGCATAAGCATTTGCGGGCAGGGTATTTGGCTTATGGTATCTCGGTTATTTTCTTGCTACAAATTTTGGTCAATTGTGGCATGAACATGGGCATGTTACCGACCAAAGGTCTCACTTTGCCCTTTATTAGTTATGGCGGTACGTCGCTGGTGGTGTGCATGATGATGGTGGCGGTGTTGTTGCGCATTGATCTTGAGACCGCTCATCCTGTTCCACCCACAGCCAGAGAGGCGTATGGGGGTGTTTAATCCCATCTGCTGATCCTCAGATTGCTGAATGAAAAAATCGCCCATGAAGGGTAATGCCGATCAGTTAAGAAAAAAGCGCCATGGCACAGATTGCCGTGGCGCTTTTTTCTTGAGCTTGAACCGCAAACCTTCTTACTTTTGATGCACCAAAAGTAAGCAAAAGTGCCTTTTCGTGCAAAACTCGCCCTTGCGCAGCAGTGCTGCTCAGGCTCGAACAATTGCACTCAGGCATCCCTGCAAAAAGCACTTAATCTGCTTAACTGACAGGCATTAGCCCATGAAGGGCGATTTTTTTGGTGTCAACTCAATGGTGTTTTGCGCCGTAATTGGCGTGGAATGCCCAGTTTTTGCCGCCGCTCCCACAAGGTTTTTCGGCTAATGCCGAGTTTTTCGGCCAGTTGGGTTTCGCTCATGTGGGGTTCGAGTTTGCGCACCATATCAATAAAGTGCTGTTGTAATAAGCATGAGCCCGTCGGTAGGCCATCATCGACCAGTCCTGTTAGGGTGGGGATCTCTGCATTTAATGGGGAAACAAGTTGTGTCTGTGGAATCATGGGTTCTAGATGCGGGATTTGGGTGGGCAGTCGTAGTTGTGCCGGTTCAATCATGCCACCTTTGGCCATGATGACCGCATATTCCAGTACGTTTTGCAGTTCACGAATATTACCCGGCCAATGGTAGGCCATAAGGCGCTGACTCGCAGCAACCGAGAGTTGCAGCGCTGATTTATGGTGACGTTGACAAAATTGTCCTACGAGTTCTTGCGCCAATAAAATGAGGTCATCGCCACGGTCACGCAGGGGGGGGAGTTCTAAGGCAACCACGTTGAGCCGAAAATAGAGGTCAGCGCGAAACTCACCGTCTTTGACCATTTGATTGAGGTCGCGGTGGGTGGCGGCAATCAGTCGAATATCCACTTTTCGCGTTTCGTGTGTGCCTAAGCGCCGAATTTCGCGTTCTTGCAGTAAGCGCAGTAGGCGTGCTTGTGCTTCGAGCGGCAGTTCGCCAATTTCATCTAAAAATAAGGTGCTGTGGTCTGCGGCTTCGACCAGTCCTTTACGGGTGCTATTTGCACCGGTAAATGCGCCTTTTTCATGACCAAAGAGTTCGTCTTCCATCAGGCTGTCGGGGATTGCGGCGCAGTTGACGGCAATCATTTCATGGTGGGCGCGGGGGCTGAGTCGGTGTAGGGCACGGGCGACCAGCTCTTTACCAGTCCCTGACTCACCATGAATCAGGACGGTGGTGGAGAGTGGTCCTACGGTCTGAATTTCATCAAACAGTTGCAGCATGGCGGGACTATGGCCGGTCATGCCTAAGCCTGAGCCACTTTTGCTGTTGAGGCTGCGGCTGACGGGCATTTTTTGATTGCGGCTGAGGGTGCCTTCAATGGCGACCAGTAGTTCTTGGTGGTCAAACGGTTTGATTAGGTAGTGAACAGCACCAGCACGCATGGCGCTGACCGCATCACGAGTGTCTTCATAGCTGGTCATGATCAACACGGGAACAGGCCGCGCCAGATCAATGAGCGCTGTTCCGGCTGGGCCGGGTAGACGCACATCACTGATAATCAGGTCAAAGGTGGTGAGTTGTTGCGCGCAGGCTGTCGCCACACAACCCGCTTCACACACGTCATAGCCTTGGCGTTCGAGCATGCGGCGCAGATTTCGACGAATCAGAGGTTCGTCTTCTACAATTAACAGGCGCGCAGTCATGGATGCTCCACAGGAAGGTCAGCAGCAGGCAGGGTCAATTGTACAATGACCCCTTGGCCTTGGTCATAGTCGGTTTTATCCATCAATTGAATACGACCGCCATGGGTGCTAATGATACCCTGAACCAATGACAGCCCAAGCCCTGTTCCTTGTCCATACTGTTTTGTGGTGACAAACGGTTCAAAGAGTTTGGCGCGCAGTTCACCATCGGGTAGACCCGTGCCGTCGTCTTCAATTTCAATATGGGTGTTTTGGCCGTTGCGATGGGCGCTGACGTGAATACGAATGCCGAGCGAGCCTGCGGGGGCATCTGGGCTGGCATCAATCGCGTTGCTAAACAGGTTAATAAACACTTGATGCAATTGCGGACCATAGCCCGAGACATAGAGTTCGGCATCCACCGTGTTAATAAAATGAATGCGTCGCCGCTGGCCCATGCGTGACAGGCTCATGGATTCTTCAACCAAGTCACGCAGACACAGCATTTGGCGTTGCGTTTGGTCTAAACGGTCGGTACGGGCATAGCCCACTAAAGCGCTAACAATGTGCCGAATGCGCTGGGTTTGCTCTAAAATTTGCGTGCTGGCTTCATGGATTTCAGGGTCGTCAAAGTCGGCTTCTAAGTTTTGAGCCAGCCCCGCAATACCGGTGACCGGATTACCAATTTCATGGGCAACCCCTGCAACCAATCGCCCAATGGCGGCCAAGCGGTCTTGATGACTGACCTGAATTTCAAGTTCAGCCACCTGTGTCACATCTTCAACCACCAACACTTGATGTTGCTGCTCGGGGTCACCCAATGAGGCGCGTTGTAAGTTGACCAAGTAGCGCCGCCCATAGCGCTCTACGGTTTGCCGATAGAGCTGGTGTTCGTGTTGATCCATAAAGCGTGTCAGTAAAGGCCCCCAAGGCGCAGGCAGGTCGGCCAACTGCCAACCAATCACCTCATCATTAAAGCCGGTCATGTCACTCATGGCGCGGTTCCAGCCCATGATGGTTTGTAGGGCATCAATCGAACACACCCCAATCGGCAGTTCATGCAAGGTTTGGCGATGAAAACGCCGTAAGGCATCCAGCTCGGCAGCTGTGCCAGACAGTCGCGATTTTTCGTGTTGTCGATCCAATTGCTGCTCAAGCGAATGGCGCATCACAATTTGCGGCATATCAATGCGTGCCTGATACGGCAATGCTTGATCCAACATGTCTTGTGCCGCAGCAGGCCCAAGCAATGCCGACAAGTTATAGTTGAGTTGCTCGCGCAGGCGGGTTAGCCATTCGGGGCGAATTTCTTGACGGGTCATGCCCAAGGTATTGAGCGCCAAGCGAACCTGCTGCAAGGCAATCCGCCGTCCCAATTGCTGGCTGAGCGCTTGCTCAACCTCGGTGACACAGGTGGCGCTAATGTCCCAGCGTTGTACCCGTAAGATGGGCTCGGGGTCATATACTGCACACTCTAAGGCTCGTCCCTGCTCACTACTGCTTTGTTTGGTGAGCAATGAACCCACCACCAAGCCCAGCAAAGACAGCCCAATCGACACCAGCCCCAGCCATTCTTGCTTAAATGACAAAAAGGTTCGCGACCCCACATGATTGCCAAATACATCGGTATGAAAGGGCAGTAATTGCAACAGTAACCATGCCACTGCGCCCAAAATAATACTGCACAAACAGCCAATACGATTGGCACGGGGCCAAAACAACACGCCAATCAATGCGGGCAACAGCACCTGAAAGCCACTAAAAACTGATGACCCTAAAATCTCAAAGGATTGATCTCGCACCAACACAAACAGCAATACTGATAAAATGGACAGCAGAATTAACAGCATGAGTTTGCGCAGGCGAATATACGACTCTAGGGTATGACGCTGATGGCGCGGTTTATAAAAACCAATCACCAAATGGTTAAACACCATGCTCGACAGAGCCAGCAAGCCCACCATCATGCTGCTGCATACAGCAGACAGGGCTGCAATAAAAAACAACACCAACATGAGGGGGGAGTGCAGCGACAATACCACCCGTTGCAGCATGTCATCGGGGCGGTCGGTAAAGCCCTGATACATCGCTGCCCACATAATAATAGGCGTGACAAATGCAATCGGTAATAAATACAGCGACACGCCCCAACTGGCTTTATTGAGTTCGTCGGGGCGAGTATTTTCAACAAACACCGTTTGATACAAATGCGGCATCAAAATGGTCATAAACGAAAACATCAGCAAGGTGACTTGCCATGTGCCCGAATTCATGGGTTCGTACAGTTGTCTGACGCGAGTATTATCCGCAGATAGCCAGCGGTCAAAACCATCAGGTCCTTGAAAAATCACCACAATACACACAATCGCCAATACCACTAAAAAACACATTTTAATGATCGATTGAATCGCCACCACTAACATTAATGGTTTATTACTGCGGTATTCAGACATGCCAATTTGCGTATTGAGATACAGCATAAATGCCACAAGCATGGCACAAATAATCAAGCTATAGAGTAAGTTTCCGCCAAAAGCGACCACCACACGGTCAATGACTCCAATCTGAATTGAAATATACGGCAAATAAACGCATAAAATAAACAAGGTAGCCAACTGCCCAATATGGCGGCTGTTGTATCGAAAAGCCAATAAATCGGGCAGCGAGTGTAAGTGATGGTTTTTAACCAACCTTAAAATAGGCCCTAATAAAATGGGCGCGCACATAAAGAGGGCGGAAATCCCCATAAATAACGAAAGATAGTTAAAACCCATGGTGTATGCCACACCCGGTTGAACATAAACACCCCATGCACCAAAACTGACACCGATTCCTAAGACATGTAACGCAGGATGATGCATTAATGTACGCAGGGCATGACCACGTGCCACGACACGGACTAATCCTGCCAGTAACAGTAAATATAAAGCAGTCATGGGTACGAGCAGATAGTGCAAGTTTGACTCAGACAAGACGCTAAACATCTAATTGATTCTTTGTACGCATGATCAAAAACACCACCAACGTGACCAATGCCCAGACTACAGCAGGCACGAGCCAGCCATAAATAGAGCGTTGAGACAGTTGTACGATCATGGGGGGAGCCAAAAACACCGCCAGCCCAATCACCAGCATCATCCGATTTAAATACACAAGCCGTCCTAGCGATTAGGCGTAAATTCCGTTTAATGTACTGTGCCGTGGCACGTGATCCAACGACCATTGATCGACTGCACGTTTTAATAACACGGCCACTGATCCAAACCCGACATCGGCCTGACCCAAGGCCCTTAAGGCCAGACGAATCAGTATTTCGGCTTGATGAGGATCTAACGCCACGGCTAAATTTTGCTTAGAGAGTTTTTGACCGTTGGCATTCATGGCCAGTGGCAAGTGGGCATAGTGTAAGCGGGGCAGTCCCAAGCAATCACCTAGCCATTGCTGTCGAAGCGTATTGTCCAGTAGATCTGCGCCACGCATCACGTCAGTGACGCCTTGTTGTGCATCATCCACCACCACGGCCAATTGATAGCTGACAATGCCATCCCGACGGCGTAACACAAAGTCACCGATGCTGTGATGTAGGTTCTCGGTTTGTGGCCCCTGAATGGCATCCACAAAGGTCAATGGTAGATCGGGCACTTTGAGCCGAACCGCATGGCCCTCTAGTGGCAGTCCTCGATCACGACATGTACCTTGATAGGTGGCATGACTGCCCAGCATCTTGCGGGTGCAGGCGCAACCATAGACCTTGTCTTGGGCGTGTAGTTGCGCAATGGCCTGCTGATACTGATCAAGCCGATCTTGTTGGCGAATAATGGCACGATCAGCCTGTAAGCCAAATGCCGTCAATGCTTGGCGAATCGCTTGTTCTGAGCCGGCTTGAATCCGTGGGATATCGGTGTCTTCAATGCGCACCAGCCATTGCCCTGCACGCGCATGGATGTCGCAGTAACTGGCAATCGCTGTGATCAACGAGCCAAAATGCAACGGGCCGGTTGGCGTAGGCGCAAACCGACCCGTAACGGAAACCACATCAGAGACCTGCATGGTTAGCCGTTGTTTTGTTTTTCCTTGATTTCGGCCAGTGTTTTGCAATCAATACACTGGGTTGCGGTTGGACGAGCTTCCAAACGACGCAGACCGATTTCAATGCCGCAGGTGTCGCAATAGCCGTAGTCATCTTCGTTAATGGCACGAATGGACTGCTCAATTTTACGAATCAGTTTGCGCTCGCGGTCACGGGTGCGCAGCTCAATCGCAAATTCTTCTTCTTGCGTGGCACGGTCATTCACATCTGGCAAAGCAGATGACTCGTCTTGCATGTAGTTCATGGTGCGGTCCACTTCTTGCATTAATTCGGCTTTCCATGCCTCTAAAATGCTACGAAAGTGAGCCATTTGCGCCTCAGACATATAGTCTTCATCGGCGGCCGGTTGGTAGGGTTCAATGCCGTACATGCTGACAGCGGTACTGCCAGCAGGGGCTACTTTAGCAACCGTTTTTCGGCTGCGATTGCGGGCCGGTTTGGTGGGCGTTGGCCGCTCCATTTCATCGGTGCTGTTGGTGTCGTTTAGTTTTTCAACGGCCATGGGGCGCATCCTCATCAAAAACGGGTTATCTATACGCGCAAATAGGGGCTAGACGCAACACCTCATCTGCAAAACAATCATCTGGCAAGACGACTGGTCAATGGTGCTGACTTCGTTGTCACATTTGCCAATGGAGTACCTTTGGCTGCATATTCCGCCTTGGCTGGCCAATTTTGCCTAGCAACGCGGCTCACGCATGAAATGTCAACAGACCCTAGTAGCCCAGTGACTCAAAATCTACCCCTTCCGGAATATGATCAAGTCTTGAGACAGCTGTCTCAATCGACCCATCTGGATGTAGGGTGAGCCAGCGATAACCCGGTGCAATCGCATCTAACGCAAAAGCGCGGCTGCGCGGTTTAAATTGGATACAGGTTGATGGACAAGCCAATACCCGAATCCCGCCATATTGGTAGTCGACATGCTGGTGAACATGACCATGCATGACAACAGCCACATTGTTGTGTTGTTCGATCAAGGTCCAAAATGCCAACGCATTGTTGAGCATGTGTTGATCGAGCCAGTAAGATCCCACTGCCAATGGATGATGATGCAAGCACACCATCACAGGATGATGACGAGAGGCGTCCAAGGCGTCGGCTAACCATGCCAGTTCGGTGGGGTCAAACGATCCTGAGATCTCGTGATCAATGCTGGAGTTCAACATGATAATGCGCCATGCACCGGCCTCAATCAAGATCGGGCCTGTACACTCACGACTCGGATGACCTGTACCAAAGATATGGTCAAGGTCATGATTGCCTTGTAACCAAAATTGCGGCACACCAAATGTCGAGATGGCTTGATGAAATCGAACATAGGTGCTGGGTGCTGGGGCTTGAGCAATGTCGCCCGTGGCCAGCAGGAGGTCAAACTGTGGCTGCTCTTGACGAATCAGCGCCATGACTTTTTGAAAGCTTTGTTCGGTATTCATGCCCAATAAGCGGCCAGAAACGTCAGCAAATAAATGCGGATCTGAAATCTGTACCACCCGAATCGGCTGATCGTTAGCCAATGGCAAGCGAGTCATGGAGATCATCCGGATCACCCCTCCTGGGGCGTGCCATACTGAGTATGAAGCCATTGTAACGCAATGATCACTGGTGCGTTGACCAGTCGTCCACTCCGCAACAAGGCGCTAATTGTGTCACATTCCACGATATGTACACGGATATTTTCGCCCTCATCCATGGCACCATGAATGCCTCCTGCACCCCTTAAATCAGCCGTTGCTGCATAAAGTGTGAAGTGTTCATCACATCCCCCTGCAGAAGGGTAAAATTGGTGCAAAGGCTTGAGCGCAGCAATATGAATGCCAGTTTCTTCAAAGGCCTCTCGTATTGCTGCTTGCTCTGGTGACTCACCATCATCAATTAAACCGGCAACCACTTCTAATTGCCATGGTGATAGCGTGTCATGAATAGCACCAATGCGAAACTGTTCAATTAAAACAAATGTACGTTGAGTGGGGTCATGAATTAAGACACCAACAGCGGGGCGTCTGATAACCAGTTCACGTTTTAAACTTGGGCCGAAGGTGTGACAGGCAAAATGTCGATGACGGAGTTGAACGCGCTCAATGTTACAGAATCCACCGAAAATTTTTTCTCGGGTTTCGATCTGAACGTCCCGATGACCAAATGTGGGTGGGATCAGCAACTCTGGCATGGTGTTCCTCATTGGGACAGACACTTCGATATGTGCTTGATGATAACGCTAAAACTACCCTTATGGTGCATCTGATGTTGCAATAAATGTGTAGATAAAATGAACAAGTTTTAACCCAAAAAAAGCCTTGTGCGATAATGAGATGCTGTCTAAAAAGCCACTGTTTTTTTGGTTGTGTTCTGGGTGTGCGGGGTATAATATTTTTATTAAATCGACCGGTTTTGCTAGGTCAGCCCTCAAACGATGGCATTTAAAACACTCGTATGGATGTTTAAAACAGGACGTTGATCATGCGTAATTTTCAGTTGCTGTACATTGGTGCATTGTCATGTTCACTCGTGGCATGTGGTGGTGGGTCGAGTGGTACAAGTGGTAGTACGACGATCACTCTTAACCCTGTCACTCAGACGTTGCAAACCAATCCAACCGCCAACTATGCCCAAGACAGTGTTCCGCGTGCTGTTTTTTCGTTGATTAATGCACAGCGTGGACAATGCCATTTTGGCACGCTCAATCAACATGTTTCCCTTGATTTGGCGGCAGAAAATCATGCCAAATATTTAGTGTTTAATGGATTTTCAACAGCGCATGATGAGGTGGCGGGGCAGCCCTTATTTACGGGATTGACGCCACAAGCTCAAGCTTTAAGTGCGGGTTACAGCGCTCATCCAGATGCCTTTAGTGCGCAATTGGTCACAGTGACTGACCTCATTCCCAACAACAGTGATGCGGCTCAGTTTGCGGCATGGAAAACCAGCCAAGCAGAGCAGTCGGTTCGCAGCTTGTTGTCAGCTCCATATCACTTATCTGGTGTGATGGTTGGGGCGCGTGAAGTCGGCATTGCACAAGTCTTGTCAACCGAAGTAGCCAATGCACCAGCCAATCGGTTGGCGTTTAATCTATTTCTGGCGTCTGCCGCAGGTGCAGGTATTCAGCAAGCTCCCGACACCCAAGTGAGTAGCTATCCTTGTGCGGGGGTGACAGGCACGCAAACTGGATTGTTTAATGAAAACCCCAATCCGATTCCCAAT
>JBEANQ010000010.1:0-27618 GCA_041165345.1 Pseudomonadota bacterium | reverse complement strand
GATCATTATCGCCATTTTGTGTTGTTTCCGTCGTTTGTGGCGGTGACGTGGTGGTTTTATGGCATGTTTTGGCGGCGTACCGGTCAAACCTTGGGCATGCAAACATGGCGCTTAAAGACCATGCGTGCCGATGGCTATTTGCTCGACTGGCCGTTGTCGATTCTGCGTTGTTTTTGCGCGTGTTTACTGCCATTGGTGTGCGGATTAATGGGCTATGCGGTGCATGGTACGCCTACCGCGTTGGTGTTTAGTTTTATTGTGGGTTTTATCTTTAACTATTTATTTGCCTTTGCCAATCGTCGGCGTTTGGCTGTGCATGACTTGCTGTCTGGCACGGTGACGGTGCGGTTGCCCGCAGGTCCGCCGAGTGCCTTATTGCAAAAAATGATGGCGAAGTTGTCTCGCAAATAAGCACAGTGCCTGTTAAACCCACTTACATGCCTGCATGGCTGATCACTGCGACACCTTGTTATAGCGGCTGATCGGTGTGCATCCAACCGAGTGTGGCGGCGGTGGTCACGCTGGGGCGGTATTCTGCGCCGGTCCAGCCTTGATACGTGCTATGGGCAATCCAATCAAAAATGGCTTTAAAATCTAACATGCCTGTGTGGGGTTCGTGTCGGTGTGGGCAGTCGGCAAATTGAATATGACCAATGTGGTCAATGTTATGTTTGAGCCCGTCCAGCACGTCTTCTCCCATCATGGCCATGTGATAGCAGTCATATTGCATTTTAAGCCCAGCAATGCCTACGGCTTCGCGCATTTCTTGTAGTTGTGCAATGTTTTGCAACAAGAAACGCGGCATGTCGGTGCTATTAATGGCTTCAATGACTGGCATGATACCCACAGATAAGCACTCGCGTGCGGCCAAGCGTAAATTGCCTGCCAATGTTTGTAGGCAGGGCAGAAGGTCGGCATCAATCGGTTGACGGCCAGCCAAAATGTTAATGGTTGGCACATTCAACACTTGCGCATAGTGCAATCCTTCAAAGACGGCTTGTCGAAACAGATGTTCTTGACCGGGTACACCCGTTAGCCCATTGCCCCCGTTCATCAAGTCTCCCGCTGGGAGATTAATCAAGACCAGTTTGAGTTGATGCTGAAGCAGCTGTTGCTGAATGTCCATCACGTCGAGGTCGTACGGAAACTGAATTTCGACCGCAGAAAATCCGTATCGCTTGGCAAGCGCAAAGCGTTCAATCAATGGATATTCGGTAAAAAGCATCGACAGGTTGGCAGAAAATTTCAGCATGGCTTGATTCTTGCGTTCCAATGGTTGGGAAAAACGGGGAATGTCCGCGAGTTGAGGGCATGAGCTGTTGAATCATACGCTGATCTTGCTGCTGGTTGGGTGCAAGGGGATCTAGGCCAGTGGTGGTTCTCATGCGATAGATGGAGCTTGAGGAGAGCATGATGAGACAAATATCGGTGTTATTGCTGATGGTGGTGGGGTTTTGGTCAATGAGTGCTTATGCGGCGTTGACTGAGGGTGAGGCGGTGAACCGTGCCGGACAGCAACGAATGTTGAGCCAACGGATGGCCAAAAGTTGGGCATTGTTGGCGCAGCACTCAATGTTTGCGGTGCAAAAAGAGCAATTGGTGCAGTCGATGCACCGTTTTGAGGATAATTTGCAACAATTGCAGGCATATAACGCACAACAAGGGGGCGTGCTACAGCAACCGTTGTTGGCATTAACGCAACAATGGGGTGCTTATCGTGCAGTGTTGTTAAGTGAGCCGCAGATGATACAAGTTCCCCAGTTATTGGCACAGTCTGAGCAAACGTTGCAAAAGGCTGAGGTCTTGGTCAAGCAACTAATGGCGCAAAGCAAGAGTGGTGGCTTGGCAGAGGTGGTGGCGGTGAGTGGCCGGCAACGGATGTTAAGTCAGCGTATTGCGTTGTTTTATGCGGTATCTACAACAACTGCCGATCAGGCGCAGGCTCGCCAACAGGCGATTATTGGTTTTGAGCAGGCATTGGGGCGTTTGCAGGGATATGCTGGTAATACACCTGCACTACAGCAGCTATTGCGTGATGTGTCGATTCGTTGGAACTTTGCCAAACATATTTTTGAGCAGCCCAAACCGTTATTTCGGGTGCTAGATACCACCTGTGAGCAGTTGTTAACTCAGATGGATCAGGCGACTACTTTGTATGCTGCGTTAAAGCAGCCTGTACCCTTGGCTCAGAAGATTCATGAGCATCTATGAGGATGGGTATGTTCAATGAGGCTGGATAGGTCGGCATCTGCTTGACCGGTGTGTGCGTGAGCCGTGAGTTGCTGTTGGGCGCATGTGGCTACGGGAATCATCAGGTGTAGTTGTTCGGCCAAGTTGAGGGCGTTGCCAAGGTCTTTTTTGAGGGTGCGGACTTTCCATTGCACGGGTTCAAATTGGCGTGATGCCATGCGTGGCGCTAAAATTTGAAAGGGTTTTGAGTCAGCAAACCCACCAGCGAGTGCGGGTGCGAGCAGGTGAGCATCTACGCCTGCACGTTCTGCCAGTGCGACGGCTTCGGCAATCAGGGTGCTACTGGCTGCAACGATCAGTTGATTACAAATTTTGGTGACTTGTCCTGCGCCACTGTCACCCATGCGGGTGGTGCGTTGGGCAAGAGTCGCGAAGATGGGTTCGAGTTGGGCAATGATGGTGGCGTCACCACCCGCAAAGACCACGAGATTCCCTTGCTCGGCACCGCTGACTCCCCCAGAGACGGGGGCATCAATCCAGTACGCGCCTTTGGCTTGGGCGTTCGCAGCGAGGGTACGGGTGAGGTCAACCGAGAGGCTGGAAAAGTCGACCACAATTTGGCCTTCTTGTAGCAGCGGCATAAATTGGCTGCTGACATCGCTGACGGCGGTGTCATCAGCCAGACAGAGGGCAATGACGTCCATGTGTGCCAGTTGAGACCAGTCGGTGATGAGGCTGGCACCGTGTGCCAGTAAAGGTTGACAGGCCGCAACCCGCCGATTCCAGACCGCCACCGCATAGCTGGCGTCGATTAGACGACGGCTCATGCGGCTTCCCATTAATCCCATGCCTAAAAATGCGATGTTCATGATGTGCGCGCCATGCTGTGAGTCATAGCGCTCATCATGCCTAATCAAATTGGCGTGGCGCAAACTCCAATGCAGGATTTTTGTCTTTCTTGCGGGCAATTTTGCTGTTTTTACCCAGAATCAATTTGAGTTGCCAGAGTTTTTCAAGGCGTAGGGCACGGCGTGGTTGGTGTTCCATGGCGTTGAGTACGCGTTTGGCGGCCAGTAGTGCATCGGGCGAGCGAGTGAGAAGTTCGGCGGCCAATGCTTCTGCGGCAACGAGGGGGTCTGCGGCCAGATGGGTCACAAGGCCAAGGGTTTTGGCGTCTGTACCCGACAACACTCGTGCGGTGAGGGTGAGCTCTTTGGCGACATCTAAAGGAACCAGTCCTTTAATGGTACGGGTAATGCCCATGTCTGGGACAAGTCCCCAGCGGCTTTCCATAATTGACAGTTTGCAGTCGGGGGTGCTGATTCGAACATCAGCAGCCAATGCCAGTTGCATCCCTGCGCCTAAACAGTGGCCGTGTAGGGCGGCAATGACCGGAATAGGCAGGTCTTGCCAGACCAAAAATGCTTTTTGAAACAGGCTTTGAGTCGGTTTGAGCAGTTCCCATGCGGCAAAGGCTGCATTTTTGGGGTCGTTCAGGTCGCTTAAGTCAATGCCTGCACTAAACGCGCTGCCATGCCCTGCCAAAATGACCACCCGAATGGATTTGTCTTTTTTGATGTGTTTGGCCACCACGATCAGTTCACGCAGAAGCGCAAAGCTCATGGCATTGCGTTTGTCTGGACGATTGAGTGAGACGGTGGCGATGGAGCCTTTTTTTTGAACAAATACCAGTGACATGACGATGCTCGGCAGCACAGCAAGAGAGTGTTCGATCATAGCTGATTTGCATGGGTTCGCTACGACCTGAACAGTCACCCCCCTTCAGTGAGTGAATGGGCGGTGTATGTTAGGCCAAGTCATCAAGTGGATGTGCCAATAGTTGTTCAATGGCTTCAAGCACTTGCTGTAGACGGTCATGCAACAGGTGCTGTGCGTCTTCGGCGTCTGTGGTGTGGGTTTTGCGGGTGTGCATGAGTTGTTGCTCAAGCGCACCGCTGGCCACGCGCAGGAGAGGAACGCCAATGTAGCGGGTTGCGCCATGTAGTCGGTGGGCGCGTTGTTCCATACGGTGAAAGTCGCGCTCTACATAAGCTTCTACCAGTTCGTCACGGTCATCCGGCAGGCCGTTGGTGAGCATGTGTAACAGGTCTAACGCTAATTCGGGTTTGTTGGCCGACAGGCTCAGGCTTTCTGCCCAGTCAATAATGACCGGTGTGGGTTCGGCGGGTGTCGCGGGTTCAATCAATGCCAGACCTGTGCGGGTGCCATGCTGAGTCCAGTGTTCCAGCAGGTGAACCAAGTGTTCATGTTGAATGGGTTTGCCGACATAGTCATCCATGCCCGCAGCTAACAGTTGGTCGCGCTCATCGGCCAAGGCGTGTGCAGTCAAGGCGATAATGGGGGTGTGAATGCGTTGTCCTCGTAGGTCAGACCAGTCTTGCTCTAGGTCACGAATCCGTTGGCTGGTTTCAAGACCCGACATGCGTGGCATTTGAATGTCCATAAAAATCAGGTCAAATGGGGCAATTTCGCGCTCGTGGCGTAGGCGAACCTGTCCGATGGCATCTTGACCACTGGATACGGTGGTGACAGAGACGCCCAAATCACTGAGCAAGGCATCAAGCACCATGAGGTTGGGCAGGTGGTCATCAACGGCCAGCACATGCAGGGTATGCCCACCAAAATGTGCTTTTTTCTCAAGTGGGGCGGGGGTGCGCTGTAACAGGCTAATGATGCCGTTACGGCTCATGGGTTGATACAGTGGTTCGGCCTGATACTGTTGAAGTTCGGCAGGGTCGATATTCATTTGATAGGCGTAGACCGCCAATGGGCCGGTGTAACGGGTGCGAATTTCTCGCAGTAGGGCGCGGGTGTCGCCATCAGGGTCGACAATCACCCAGCCGTGGCCTTGGGTGGCGGTTTCAAATTCGGCCAAACGACCAAACAGGTCGGCGGTTGAGCTGGCTTCTTCTAGGGTGATGTGCATCCGACCAAGATAGCCGCGCAACACATGACGGCTGGCGGTGTGATCAATATTGGCCAGTACACGCCAGCCAGATAAATTCGGCCATAGTGGCTCGGTGTGGGTTTGGTGACCGAGCGTGACATGAAACCAAAAGGTAGAACCTTTACCTTGGCCGTCACGCTCTTCGTTGTCTTCAAAGCCGACATCGCCATTCATGAGGCGGGTCAGTTGCCGAGAAATGGCGAGGCCCAAGCCTGTGCCACCAAATTGTCGGGTGACTGAAGGGTCGCCTTGCCCAAAGGATTGAAATAGTTTTTGTCGGTCGGTTTGAGACAGGCCAATGCCGCTGTCTTGTACCGCCACTCGAATTTGATGCTGTTGTGGGGTGCTGTTTTCGAGCGAGACCCGTACCGTGACTTCGCCATCAGGGGTAAATTTAATCGCGTTTGAGACCAAGTTGGTCAAAATTTGTTTAAAGCGCAGCACGTCCCCCAACACATATTGGGGGACGTCTTCATAATAAAACACCGCCATTTTAAGGCTTTTGTCACAGGCCAAGGGCGACAGCATGTCCATCACGTCAAAGACGGCTTCTTCTAGGCTAAACGGGGCTTGCTCTAAGACCAGTTTGCCTGCTTCAATTTTAGAAAAATCTAACACATCATTGATTAAGGCCAATAAATGCGAGGATGACTTTCGGATGGTTTGTACATAAAGATCTTGTTCGCTCGACAAGTGCCCCCGCCGTGACAACAGGTTAATAAACCCGTCAATACTGTTGAGCGGTGTACGCAACTCATGGCTGATGTTGGCCAAAAATGCCGATTTGGTGTTGTTGGCATGTACCGCTAGATCGCGTGCTTTGCGATAGGTGATGTTTTGAATTTCCAGTTCATCAAGCGTGCGGCGTAGGTCGTCTTCGGTTTGTTCGGTGTGGGTTTTGAGTTCTTCAAAACTGCCATATAAGCGTCGCATCAAAAACCCAATGTCTTTTTGCAGCAGTCGCAATTCACCACTGCTGTTGATGTCAAAGGCTTGATTGAGGCTTTCTGCATTCATGCGTTGCATATGCAGGCGCATCTCATAAATGGGTGCAATCCAGCGTCTAGAATAAAAATTAAGACAAATCAGTAGCATCAATAGGGTCATTAAACCCGTTAAACCCAATACCAACCAAACCCGATACCGCGTTAATTGCATGGGCTGGTCGTCCATGTCGATGACCAGCCAAATGGGGCTGTCACTGGCAAAACCCACGCGTAGGCCATAGGTGCTGCCAATAGGGGAGTGCAGCGGGCCAAACATTTCGCGGCTACGATGAAACGCTGGCCAATCCATACTCGCACCATAGCCCAAGCTCAGGCGCGGACGGCCATCGACATCAATTAACGCAGCACGATGCAACCCTGCTTCGGCCAAAATGATTTGTAAAATGGCTTGGGCGCGTAAGGCTCCTCCTTGTCGGTCCAACATGGGGGCTAGGGCTTGTCCTGCGGGTTGATAGCGCGACAAAATGGCTTGTGCGGCGGTGCGTTGTTCTGCCAGTGCGGCCCGATGCGTCTCCCGAAGCACCAGCCATGCGCCCACCCCTGCCAAAATCGCAATGGGTAAAAAAATCAGGGCGACTAATTGACCATAGGCATTTTGGATACGAAGCCGGTGATACCAGCGCAGGCGAATAGAGGTCATTGCGTTTGAAGTATTCCGAAAGAACAGGCAAAGGGACAACAAAACCATCGGGCCACTAGCCGTGCAGGCCACAGGCTTTTTCTTTACAATACGCGGCAACTTTTCCGAGCCGTGTATGCATGATGACCGATTCGACGCTCGATGACTATGTTGGTGGCACACCGTTAGTCCGCTTGCAGCGGCTGGCTGCACACACCCAAGCCACCGTGCTGGCCAAGCTTGAGGGCAACAATCCCGCAGGGTCAGTGAAAGATCGTCCCGCGTATCATATGATTATGCAAGCCGAGCGTCGCGGCGAGATTCAACAAGGCGATACGTTAATCGAAGCCACCAGCGGCAATACCGGTATTGCCCTTGCCATGGTGGCGGCCATGCGCGGCTACCGCATGATTTTGATTATGCCCAGCGGTGCAACGCAAGAGCGTAAAGATGCCATGCGTGCCTATGGCGCTGAGCTGATTGAAGTGTCTAAAGAGGCCAGCATGGAAGGCGCGCGTGACTTGGCGCTGCAACTGCAAGCCGAAGGTCGTGGGCGAGTGTTAAACCAATTTGGCAACCCTGATAACCCCTTGGCGCATTACCTCAGCACTGGCCCAGAATTGTGGCAACAGACCCAAGGGCGCATCACGCATTTTGTCAGTTCAATGGGTACTACCGGCACGATCATGGGGGTATCGAAATACCTCAAAGAACAAAATCCTGCCATTCAAATTATTGGTTTACAACCCGAAGATGGCGCACAAATTGCAGGCATTCGGCGCTGGCCGACCGAATATTTGCCGACCATTTTTGAGGCGTCACGGGTCGACCGTATCTTAGATATTCCGCAATTGGCCGCCGAGCAAACCATGCGAGCGTTGGCGCGTCATGAAGGTATTTCGGCAGGAGTGTCGTCGGGTGGGGCGGTATGGGCGGCGCTTAAAATTGCTGAACAACACCCTGATGCAGTGATTGCCTGCATCATTTGTGATCGGGGCGACCGCTATCTGTCGACCGGATTGTTTTCGGTCACGGATGAGGGCTAAGCCATGTTTAGCTTGCCTGTGTTGGTGTTTAACATCCAAACCATTGCCGATCTTGCGGCTGGCAAGCGATTACATGGTTTAAATTTGACCGATGCAGACGCAGAGCTTGCGCTGTCCAATTTACGCCGCCAAGTCGCAGGCCACGATGTGCCTGCGTTACCCCTGCACGAGGTGGTGTGTGTGTCGGGGCTGTGGATTGAAGACGGCCAGATGCGCTTATGGTCGCTCAGTCAACAGCAGCTCAGCGAAGCCGAACTCATTACGCAGGTCGTGGCACACATTGCGCAGCGCCCCTGCCATGTGTGGAGCTGGAACGGGACGGGGTTTGATGTGCCGGTGTTGCTGTATCGGGCGATGCGCCATGCACTGAGCGCCGCCGAGCTATTGCCACTGAGCATACAACCCGACGGCCAATCACCGTTATCGCACACCGATTTAATGCAAACGCTGGCGTTTCAACACGGCCATGTCACCGCATTAGATGACATGGCGCAATGGCTCGGTCTGCCAGTTTTACCGCTTCAATCGGCTGTCACACCCACTGAATGGGTACGCACAGGTGACTGGGAGGCGCTGTGTACGGCCTGTGAGCGTGAGGTCGTCACCACATGGCTGCTGGCCTTGCGTTGGCAGTTGTTGAGTGGGCGTTTGGATGCCGAGCAGCATGAACAATGGCTGCAACACAGCCGCGAATTTTTGGCGCAACATCCGCGTCATCGTGATGGATTTTTACAGGCTTTTGCCTGATTTTGGTCTGTTTTTTATTGTTTTGATTTTTGGCGGAGTCCTCTATTTTGAGACGCAAGCAACGTGATCGGCTACGCGAACAGCCCCCGTTAACCTTTACCATCGAATCCCTGTCGCATGAGGGACGTGGCGTGGCGCATTACGGCACGCATCCCGATCACCCCGCCGACAAAACAGGCAAAAAGGTCTTTGTTTCTTTTGCTTTGCTGGGCGAAACCGTCACCGCCAAAGTCACCGAAGCCTATCAACGCCTCGAAGAAGCCGACACCGTCACTGTGACCAACCCGTCGGCCGAGCGGGTCGAGCCAATCTGCCCTCACTTTGGCTTGTGCGGCGGCTGTAGCCTGCAACACTGGGCGCCCGATGCCCAAATTGCATTTAAGCAATCGGTGTTGGTCGAGCATTTTAAGCATTTTGGTGACCTGACACCGGACGAATGGCTGCCACCACTGCGCTCAACTCGCACCGACTACCGCCGTAAAGCCCGCTTGGGGGTTAAATATGTCATCAAAAAAAATACCCTGCTGGTGGGGTTTCGTGAGCGTAAAAGCGGGTTTTTGGCACAGCTAGATGTCTGTAAGGTCTTAGATGCGCGGATTGGCGAGCGTCTGACCGACCTTAAAGCGCTGCTCAGCGGCTTGGCCGGTCGAGACCACATTCCACAGTTAGAAATGGCGATTGGTGATGATGTCGGCATCGGCGAAGAAGTCGCCATGATCGTGCGTCATATGGCGGCATTGTCCGATGCCGACCAAGCCGCCTTGTTAGACTTTGCCCGCCCCTTAAACTGGCAGGTCTACCTACAACCGGGTAACTATGACACCGTTCACCGCATTGATCAGCCCAATGGCCCGATGCGTTTGCACTACGAACTGCCCGATTTTGACCTGCGTTTTGCGTTCTCACCGCTAGACTTTACCCAAGTCAACCGCGACATTAACCGGCAAATGGTCACCTTGGCCTGTGACTTGCTGAACCTAAAAGCCGGTGAGCGTGTGTTAGACCTGTTTTGTGGATTGGGGAATTTCTCATTACCACTGGCTCGCCGCGTAGGACCCACTGGCCATGTGATGGCGGTCGAAGGCAGCACCGACATGGTCGAGCGTGGCGGCGAAAACGCCCGACTCAATGGCATGGACAACGTACAGTTTTTTGCCCAAGACCTGACCAAAGATTTTTCGCAAGAACCGTGGGCGGTGCAAGGGTTTGATGCCCTCTTGATTGACCCCCCGCGCACTGGTGCTGAAGAAGTCATGCGTTATCTGCCACGTTTTAACGCTCAGCGCATCGTGTATGTGTCGTGCAACCCCGCCACACTGGCGCGTGATGCCGGTATACTGGTTGCACAGGGCTACCGCATGACAAAAGCTGGCGTGATGGATATGTTTACCCATACCGGTCACGTTGAATCGATCGCACTGTTTGAACGGATTTGACAGTGCGGCCCATGTAAATGCGTGGGCTAAACCCGCAGGAAGACAGTAAATGGTCAAGGTACGAGAAGAACTGCCCCGTCGGGTCGAAGACCTCAATCGTGCTGTGGTCTTAGACCCAAGTCACGACGCTGATATCGACCTCGACACATGGCTTGAACGGTTATGCACTCAACTGGATGTGAGTGCGTTGACGTTATTACAGCGAGCCTGTGTGCTGGTGTCGGCGCGTGCCTTTGACGCCCGATTTGCGCGACGGTCGAGCGCCTACCTCACCGGTATTGGCATGGCCGACATCTTGGCTCACCTGCGGGTCGATGAAGAAACCCTCGTTGCGGCGCTGTTGTTCCGTAGTGTGCGTGAAGAAATGATCACCCTCGACGAAGTCGGGGCATTTTTTGGATCAGATGTTCAAGACCTCGTGAACGGCACGTTAGCCATGGGGCGGTTGTCTGAACTGATCGAAAAAAGCAAACGCCTCGAAGACCATTTCGAAAACAACCAACGCGAACACCTGTCCGGCATCTACAAAATGCTGATCTCAGTCACCGAAGACGTGCGCGTGGTGTTGATCAAACTGGCCGAACGGACGTTTGCCGTCCGTGAACTGGCGCAAGCCGCCCGCGAGCGGCAAGAGCGGGTTGCCCGTGAAATTCTGACCATTTATGCACCATTGGCACACCGTTTGGGCATTGCTCAGCTCAAATGGGAGCTTGAAGACATGGCCTTCCGGTTTTTAGCGCCGGAGCGTTACAAAGAAATTGCCAAACTGCTGAACGAAAAACGCCTTGAGCGCGAAAGCTATATTCAACAAGTCATGCACGATTTACGGGCTGAAATGACCGTTCAAGGCATCGCTGCTGATGTCAGTGGTCGGGTCAAACACATCTACTCCATTTACCGCAAAATGAAGAGCAAGCAGCTTTCGTTTGACCAACTGTATGACATTCGCGCTTTGCGGGTATTGGTCGAAAGCGTGCCAGAGTGCTATCACGCGTTGGGCATTGTCCATCAACTGTGGCGGCATATTCCCGACCAATTTGACGACTACATCACCAATCCAAAACCCAATGGCTATCGCTCATTGCATACCGCAGTGATCGCGCAACACAAGTCATTAGAAGTACAAATTCGCACCTTTGCCATGCACCACGAAGCCGAACTGGGTGTGTGTGCGCACTTTAACTACAAAGAAGGCAGCAAGAAAAACAGCGACCAACTGTTTAATCACAAGTTACATTCGTTGCGGGCGGTCTTAGAAAATTACCAAGACCGTCAAGTGGATAAAGACGACGACGACGTCCCTAACGCTGACGAAATGCAAGAGTGGGGCGAATTTGAACGCATTTATGTGTTTACCCGCGATGGTGACATTAAAGAATTGCCCAAAAATGCCACCGTCTTAGACTTTGCCTACTTGGTGCATACCGAAGTGGGCAACCATTGCTATGCTGCACGGGTCAATCAGCGTTATGTGCCGCTCAACTACCGCCTCAAAACCGGCGAACAAGTCGAGGTATTGACCAAGCCTGACCGTGAGCCAAGTCGAGATTGGCTGGTCAACTCGCTGGGCTATATTCGGACGGCGCGGGCGCGTGACAAGCTGCGCCATTGGTTTAGACAGCAAGACCGCAGCAAAAACCTAGAAATCGGCCAAGATATTCTCAGTAAAGAACTCAAACGGCTGGCGCTTCATCCCAAAAGCATTGATCTAAGCGACTACAGCGCCCACTTTAATGTCAAAACGGGTGAAGACATTTTGTGTGGGTTGGTGACGGGTGACATCAGTTTGCATCAACTGATGAACCAGATTAACCAACAAATGCACATTGACTCCGACGTGCCTGAGTTGGTGCTAAAACCCACCTTGCATCCGCGTTCGAGTCAAACCTTATCGGCACATGGCATTTTGATTGACGGACTCGACAACGTCGAGCTACACGTCGCGCAATGTTGCCAGCCAGTGCATGGTGAAATGATCGCTGGTTATATCACCCAGCATCGTGGCGTGAGTATTCATAAAGCCGACTGTATCGAATACTGCCGTCTGCTCGACCGCGAGCCTGAACGCTGTGTTGAAGCCAACTGGGAAATGCAAGCCACCCGTGGGCAGAGTGTGCAAATTGTGGTTGAAGCCTACGACCGACGCGGCCTGCTCAAAGATCTGACCCACGTCATTTTTGCGGATCAAATTAACATTCGACAGGTCAATACCATTACCGAGTCTAATGGTATTGCCAACATGAAATTGTTGATTGAGGTCAAAGGCTTGTCGCAGTTGTCACGCTTGTTGGCGCGTTTGGAGCAGCAACCGGGCATTATTAGCGCACGGCGCTTGGTGGCGGGTGCTTAAACGCTTTGCAACCTATGGTCATAAACAAGAATGCCCCGATAAACACGGGGCATTTTTGTCGGTGATTTTAGCGTTTTTTATGGTTGCTAACCGCGGCAGGGGTGACGGCTACAGGGGTATTGCAGCCACTGTGCTTTTGGTAAACAGCAATACTTTCAAGGTCGGCCATGTGCTTTTTGCCCAGTGCCAATTGCTGCTCAATCTGCTGATCAATATTGGCGGCATTGCCACCCATTTGCTGTGCCAATTGGCCATACTGTGCTGATTTTCCACCATTGTTGGCGACTAAGCTGCCAATCATGCCTAAGGCTGATCCCATTTTCTTTTGTTGTTGATAGTCAGGGTTTTTGCTCATTTCATCAAGGCTTTTGAGATTGGCTTTGGCATCTTCCAATTCACGCTTGCTGCGCAAACCAGCTAGCTCTAGTTGCGCGCAGGACATGTATTCAAGCTCACTGCTGTCCATGGGTTGGGTATTCACCGTGTTGGCGTCAGTGGTATTGGCGGCTGTGGTGTCGTTGGTGTTGATTTGTCCACCTTGGCGCGTTTGTTGGACTGCACTGGCCACTTGGCTAACGGCGTTTAAGGCATCCATAAAACCTGCATGGGCAGGCACGGTGATTGCGAGGGTAAGAGCCGCAGCAAGAAGGGTTTTCATTGGTTTTTATCCAGATGGTTATGGTGCAAGAAACGCGAATCTATGAATTCGCGTTTCTGCTGTCAAATTTTTTATGTTGTTTTGCCAATTGATTCACAGATTGAAATCAGTGCCCCAGCCAGCCATTAATCACTTTATTGACTCGATCAGGGGTGATGCCAATTAGGTGGTACAGCGCCCGTGCAGGCCAGCCCACCGGCCAATGTGTGGGTGCAAGTCGGCTGTGAGTGGTGGCGGCACGCCAAATGACGGCGGCGACATCGGCAGGACTGAGGTTCACCCCTAAACGCTTAATGCTGCCTGCGTTCATATTGGTCACCATGTCGGTTTGTACAAACAGCGGCATGATGTCCATCACCCGAATACCAAAGCGCGCCCATTCGCCATCAAGGGCTTCGGTGAGCCCGCGAATGGCAAATTTGCTGGCCGAGTAGCTCGCAAGGTTCTGCTGTCCATAGAGCGCCGACGCCGACGACAGGTTAATCACCCGTGCGCCCGTGCATTGCTGCAAATAGGGCAGAGCAGCATGGCAGCCGTTCATCACGCCTTGCACATTGACGTGTAGCAAGCGGGCGTGATCGGTCAACGCAATCGATTCAAATGGCCCCGAGTACAAAATACCCGCGTTGTTCAGCAGGACATCAAGGCGACCGCTCCATGCCATAAAGTCGGCCAGTGCGCTGTCCCATTGGTCGGCTTGGGTCACGTCTAATGCGCCAGCATGGGCGTCTTTGCCTAGCTGTGCGGCCAATTGTTGCACGGCGGCAAGGTTGCGGTCATACAAACCCACCCGCCACCCCTGTGCAATAAAATGTCGCGCAGTCGTTGCGCCAATGCCAGCGCCAGCGCCGGTAATCATGATGCACTGTTGCATAAAAAAATGACCTGAATGACATCGTTGTTGTCCAATCATGCTAGCACTGCCGATTGCGCCGCGTCATTGACGGAAAATGACGCTACAATCAGGTTATTCTGCCGTTGTTGCGGTGCTGTGGAGCGTTGCCATGTCTCGCCATTCCTTGCCTGATCTGCTGGCCTTGATGCAACGTCTGCGGGCTGAATGTCCGTGGGATCGGGTGCAAACGCCGCAAAGCCTGAGCCGGTATGCCATCGAAGAAGCCTACGAAGTCGACGCCGCGATTCGGGACGGCGACAGCGCCCATATTCGTGATGAACTCGGTGACTTACTGCTGCAAGTGGTGTTTCAGGCTTGCATGTATGAAGAAGCCGGTCAGTTTAACTTTGCCGATGTGGTCGACACGCTGGCGCATAAACTGATTCGGCGACATCCGCATGTCTTTGCTGACAGCACAGCCTCTGACAGCGCTGCGGTGAATACACAATGGGAACAGATCAAACAACACGAGCGGGGCGGGGTGCGTCGGCGCTTAGACGAGGTCAAGGCTGGCCCTGCGCTGATGCAAGCGCAACAGCTACAAAAACAAGCGGCCAAGCTCGGTTTTGATTGGCCAGACGTTGACGGCGCACGCGACAAACTACACGAAGAGCTCACCGAACTTGATCATGCCATTTACAGCGGCAATGTGGCCGACATTGAAGACGAACTCGGCGACTGTTTATTTGCCTTGGTCAATGTAGCGCGTAAACTCAATATTCAAAGCGAAACCGCCGTACTCGGTACCGTACACAAGTTTCGCAGTCGTTTTGCCTACATTGAAGACCGTTTGGCCGAGCAAGGCAAAACCCCTGAGCAATCGACCTTAAGTGAGATGGACGCGCTGTGGGATGCAGCCAAAATCGCCTTGCGCACCCCCGCACCGGTCGAGCCATCCTAATGAACACCCCCGCCGTTTTGCCAGCGCCACCCGCCTTGATCGACCCGTTCGCCCGCACCATTCGTTATGTGCGCTTGTCGGTCACCGACCGCTGTGATTTTCGCTGTGTGTATTGCATGAGCGAAGACATGACGTTTTTGCCGCGTGACCGCGTCTTGAGCCTTGAAGAACTCGCACGGCTTGGGCAAGTGTTTGCCGGTTTGGGTGTGCAAACTTTTCGGCTGACAGGCGGAGAACCCTTGGTGCGGCGCGACTTGCCGTGGTTGGTTGAGCGTTTGGCTCAGTCGGGTGACGTGGTCATGACCACCAACGGCGCACGTTTAGATAAACTGGCCGCACCACTAAAAGCCGCAGGACTGTCACGCCTCAACATCAGCCTCGACACGCTGGACCCTCAGCAGTTTCATGAACTGACTCGCACCGGCCATTTGGCCGACGTGTTGCGGGGTATTGATGCAGCACAACAGGCAGGCTTTGCCATTAAACTGAATGCCGTGATGATGAAAGGCCGCAACGACAACCAAATTTTACCGCTGGTGGCTTTTGCACATGATCGTGGGCTTGACCTCAGTTTTATTGAAGAAATGCCATTGGGACAAATCAGCGAACATTCACGCGCCCTGTCGCTCATGCCCAGCGCAGACATTCGGACTTTGATTGCCACCGAATACGCGCTCCAGCCCACCGACTACAGCACCAGTGGGCCGTCACGCTATGTCCAACTGGTGGGTAGCCAAAGTCGGATTGGGTTTATTTCGCCACATAGTCATAACTTTTGTGCCGACTGCAACCGCGTGCGCGTTACCAGCGAAGGCCGTCTGCTGCTGTGTTTGGGCAATGAACACGGCACAGAACTGATGCCCCTGTTGCGTGGCGGCGGCCACACAGACGCACAACTCGCTGCGCATATTCGGCACGCGCTGGGTCAAAAACCCGAGCGCCACCATTTTGACCTCAATGACGCGCCGCAAATTGTTCGGTTTATGAATATGACCGGCGGCTAGTGTTTTGTTTTATCAAATGATTTTAACCATTTAATCCACATCAGAGACTTTAAATCATGCCCCCTGTCCCATCCCCATGGTCGTTCCGTTGGTTTTTGTGCGCCAGTTTGTGCGTTTGGTCGGTGTTAGGCGTGGCTGCGCCCGTGTGTGCCGCAACTGCTCGAGATGCCGCGCATTTACTCAGTATTGACGGCCCATCCTCTCGTTTGGCGTCCAATCCTTTTCAATCGACGGTGGCTAGCCCAGTTGCCGCTGTGACCGCATCCGCACCGGCAAAATCTGTGAACAAACCCTCAGATTTTAGTCAAAAATCGGCAAATCCGTCGCAAAACGTCAATATCAATACTGCGGATGCTGCAACGCTAGCCACGCAGTTAAAAGGAATTGGCGAAAAACGCGCCCAAGCAATTGTTGAATATCGAGCCATTCATGGTTCTTTTTCCTCGATTGAGGACTTAGATCAAGTCAAAGGAATTGGCCCTGCCACCATTGAGCATAATCGCGCCATCATTCGGTTGCGTTAGTGCGGTTTCCCCACATCTGTTACTTTGTTACCGCCCTGTTTGTTACGAAGCTACCCAGTGGGTAGCTTTTGCCATGCCTAAGTGTTACCCCATGCATGTGGTGTAAAAATATTCCCCAAAGTTTAAAAAAATAAATGCAAATAAAAACATGATTTTAAAAAATATCATGAAGAAACTATGGAGTTGGCACGCCTGCTGCAATAGACATACACAGAACCAAACAAAACATCACAAGGTTCTTTGCAGAACAATAACGCTGCGTTGTCAACACAACTGACTGACAGACGACGGACAGCACAGGGAGCAGTACAAAAGAGAGGGCGAAAGAGGAAGTAGAAGCAACATCAAAATAATAAAAGAACACAGTTAACTAGACGCACAATAACAACAGCGCCCGCGGAAGGCTTGCCTTCCGCGGTTTTTTTTGTCCACAAAAAGCAAATCATCGAGTAAATTGCCCAAACAACAGCAAACGGCTATGATCAACCCGCTTAACTTTTCTTTGTTTTACCTGCTGCCAAGGAGCATGCCGCCTGTGCAAACCCTGCGCGCGTCTACATTTGGCTTGGTGCCATCTCAGCTGTCTGCTGCCATTCTTGACATCATCGACACCCTGACCGAAGCCGGTTATGAGGCCTATATTGTCGGTGGGGGTGTTCGCGATTTGCTGTTGGGACTACACCCCAAAGATTTTGACGCTGTGACCAATGCCACACCCAACCAAATTCGGGATGTTTTTGGCAAGCGCTGCCGAATCATTGGCCGTCGCTTTGAGCTGGCTCATGTGTATTCTGGCCGTGACATGATTGAGGTCGCCACCTTTCGTGCGCCGCCTCGTAAGCCCGCCACCACAGCCGCGGGCATGATTACCCGTGACAACGTTTGGGGCACCATTCAACAAGATTTTTCGCGCCGTGATTTCACCATCAATGCGCTGTACTACCAACCTCGCAAAGGTCAAATTTTAGATTTTTGTCGTGGCATGGATGACATTGAATCTGAACAAATCAAGTTTCTAGGCGAACCTCTACAGCGTTTTGAAGAAGACCCTGTCCGTATGCTGCGTGTACTGCGCTTTGCGGCCAAGCTTGAATTTAAGATAGACCCGTCCATCATCAAGGTCATGACGCCTGCATTGGCAAAGCTGCTGTTAGAGGTATCACCTCATCGGTTGTACGATGAAAGCCAAAAAATGTTTACCGGTGGCTACCTTGCTCCCCTCATGCATTTGATGATTGAGCATCAGGTGTGGTCGGTCTTGTTTGCAGACGCACCGCCTGCCATGACGCCATTTATTCAACGGGCAGCAGATAACACCGACATTCGTATTCGTTCAGGCAAAAGCATTAATCCGGCGTTCTTCTATGCCGTCTTAATGTGGCAACCATTTTTGGATCGTGTGCATCAGCTTGAAGCCGCAGGCATGCCGCATACCGAAGCATGGACGCAGGCGGGTGTTGACGTCATGCGTCGGCAACAAAAGCGCACCGCCATTCCACGCTACGCCGAAGTGTTTATTCGTGAAATCTGGGAGCTGCAACCACGCTTGATCGAGCCGCGTGCGCGCCAAATTCCATCGTTATCGATTCACCCACGCTTTCGTGCTGGTTTTGATTTTTTATACCTGCGCGAAAAATCCGGCGATCCGGTCACCATGGGCATGGGACAGTGGTGGCATGACTATCAAGAGCTCGATAACGACCAACGCGAAAAAACCATCAATCAGTTGAATCGCCAACAACTGCGCGCCCATCGTAAAAAAAATAACACTCGGGTAGCAGATGAGCGCGTTGTGGTGCAAATGGATGCCCAACCGATTCAACTGTTACCGGTTGAAGACGACAAGCCACGCCGCCGCCGTCGTACTCGTCAACGTGATGAGCGCCAAGAAAGCGAACAACCGTCACAGGGCTTAGACGGCATTGAAATGATCGCGACCGATGGTGATCGTCCAGACACCAGTAGTATTGATGTCAATCTGCCGTCCGAGCCGGATGCCCGCCAGTCCTCGGATCGTGGCCGTGCGCCACGCAGCCAGAGCCGTGAGCGTGGTGGCCGTCAATCAGAAGACCGGCCATTGCCGCGTCGTCGCCGTCGTCCACGCGACCTGTCGACTGTGTTTATGGGGCCGTACTAAAATGGCTGTCGCCTACATTGGCTTAGGCAGCAATTTGGGCGACTCGCTGGCATTACTGCAAGATGCAATCGACAGCCTACAGGCACTGGGTCAGGTTCACGTGTCTCGGTTATATGCCAGCACCCCCATGGGGCCGCAAGATCAGCCCGACTACTTAAATGCTGCGGTACGCCTAGACACATCGTTGTCGCCCATCGCCTTATTGGATGCTTTACAGCACATTGAGCAACTGGCAGGGCGGCGGCGTTTACGCCATTGGGGTGAGCGAACCCTTGATCTTGATCTTTTATTGTTTGATCAAATCAGCCTGCACACAGATCGCCTGACCATTCCGCATGTGGGCATTCTTGAGCGCAGTTTTGTGATTCAACCTTTACTGGATCTAGACCCAACGCTCATGGTGGCGGGCCATGCCTTGTCGGCTTCACCACTGGCACGTCAACGGGATGGTATTCGCCCCGTGCAATCCTCTACATGGGCGATTCGGCAGCCCGAATGTTTTTCTGAACACCCCTAAGGGGCAACGCAAGAGACCCTCTTCATGATCAGCCTCAACCAACTGCGACAATACAAGGCCAGCAAAACACCGTTTTCGTGCCTCACCTGTTATGACGCCACCTTTGCCCATGCCATGCAAATGGCCGAAGTCGACAGTATTCTCATTGGTGATTCTTTGGGGATGGTCGTACAAGGGCATGATTCGACGCTCCCCGTCACCGTTGACGACTTGGCCTACCATACCCGTGCTGTTGTGCGCGGTAATCGCCATGCCTTCATCATGGCAGACTTGCCCTTTATGACCTATGCCACCCTGCCTGACGCGATTCGCGCAGCGACCACACTCATGCAAGCCGGTGCGCACGCGGTCAAATTAGAAGGTGGGGCATGGCTGGCCGAGACCGTCCGTGTATTGGCGCAAGGTGGCGTTCCAACCTGTGTGCATTTGGGCTTAACGCCACAATCGGTCAACGTGTTTGGTGGATACCGCGTGCAGGGTCGCACCCGTGCCGCTGCCGATCAACTGTTAGCCGATTGCCAAGCAGTGGTCGACGCCGGCGCGGTGCTACTGCTGCTGGAGTGCGTTCCTGCGGCATTAGCGGGTGAAGTCCGTGCGCGTTTTGATGTACCGGTCATTGGCATTGGTGCAGGCAGCGACTGCGATGGCCAAGTGTTGGTGATGCACGACATGTTGGGCTTACATCATGGCAAACCTGCTCGATTTGTGCGCAATTTTATGCAAGATGCTGATAGCATTACCGGTGCATTTCAACGGTTTCATCAAGATGTCCGCGCAGGACACTATCCTGCACCAGAACATGCATTTCATATTGAGCTTTGAACAATGAAAACAGAAACCACCCTTCAAGGGCTACATGCTGCTTTAGGTCCTGCTCGTGCTGCCCGAAAGACCATCGGTTTTGTCCCCACTATGGGCAATCTACACGATGGCCACTTACGACTCGTACAAGAAGCCCGTAACCGCTGTGACATTGTCGTGGTCAGCATCTTTGTCAATCCGACCCAATTTGGGGTGGGTGAGGACTTTGAAAATTATCCGCGTACCCTCGAAGCCGACAGCAAACTGTTGTTTGACGCCAACTGCGATATTTTATTTTCGCCGAATGTCAGTCAAATCTATGGCGACAGCCCACAACACACCACCGTGCAAGTCGACGCGATTGCCAGCGACCTCTGCGGCAAAAGCCGCCCCAACCATTTTACGGGCGTGGCCACCGTCGTGACCAAACTGTTCAATATTGTTCAGCCCAATGTCGCGTTTTTTGGCGAAAAAGACTACCAACAACTGGCTGTTATTCGTCATCTCACCCGTGACCTGTGTTTTCCCATCGACATTATTGGCGTGCCAACCATGCGTGCCACCGATGGACTCGCGCTGAGTTCACGCAATGGCTATTTAACCGACAGTGAACGTCAGCAAGCACCCTTGCTATACCAAACACTCAACACCATTCGTCAAGGACTGCTGGCACAGCCAACCGAAGTCGAGACATTGGCAGATCAAGGCCGCCAACACCTGCAACATGCGGGTTTTGATGTCGATTATCTGGAAATTCGCACCCCACTGTTGGGTACGCCGCAAGCAGACAGCCGTGAATGGGTCATTTTGGTTGCTGCACGACTCGGTCGTACTCGATTGATCGACAATCTGGCGGTTCGAGTACCCTGAGCGGCGTCAGACGATCACAGGCATACGCTACACTGTGGTCGTCTTTTTGATCTAAAAAGGATCTTTCCCGCGTGAAGAAACTTTTGATTGTGTCGGGTCGGTCAGGCTCAGGCAAAAGCTCCGCCCTGCACATGCTCGAAGATTTGGGCTACTACTGTATCGACAACCTCCCGTTATCGTTACTGCCCGAAATCGTCTCTCGCCTTGATCGTGAAAACAACCTCGACATGCTGGCGCTGGGTGTCGATGTTCGCACCCCACGCTCAGACCTCATGCAATTTGATGACATTCTCGAGCAACTGCGTAAATACGGCGAACCCGAAATTTTATTTCTCAATGCCCGTGATGACGTGTTACTGGCACGGTTTGCCTCAACCCGTCGTCGCCACCCGCTTACAGACCGCTATCAAAGCCTGAGTGAAGCGTTAGAAGCAGAAGACTCTCTTCTTGCAGGTATTGCTCGGCATGCCACCTTAACGCTAGACACGAGCAGCCTGAATATTCACGAACTGCAACACACCCTCTCGGTCAAAATGGGGCAGGGGGATCGCATGATTTTGATCCTCGAATCGTTTGGCTACAAACGTGGCATGCCCCTAGACGCCGACTTTGTGTTTGATGTTCGGCATTTGCCGAATCCCCATTGGCAACCCGAGTTGCGTGTCCTCAGTGGACTCGATAAAGACGTCAAAGTATTTTTTGATACCCATGACACCGTGCATGACATGTACAACGATATCCTCATTTTTTTACAAAAATGGCTGCCCGTTTTTGCTGAAAGCCATCGCCACTACCTCACAGTCGCCATTGGCTGTACGGGTGGCCAACACCGATCAGTCTATCTGGTCAATAGACTTGCGGATGCACTCAAGGCACAATGGCCGATCCAAACCCTGCACCGTGAACTCAAGTACTGGTCATGATTGAAACCACCCTCGACGTCATTAATAAACTGGGTCTGCACGCTCGTGCGAGCGGCAAACTGATTGAAGTGACCACCTTGTATCGATCCTCCATTCAAATTGGTCGTGGCGAATCGTTGGTGGATGCCAAAAATATCATGTCCCTATTGATGCTTGGTGCAGGAAAAGGCAGCACGCTTCGGCTGGTTGTCGATGGTGCTGATGAACAACAAGCTTGTGACGCTGTTTGTCAGTTGTTTGCCGCCCGCTTTTACGAGTCTGAATAACGTTATGCCCAAACCGAAAACCCCCGAACAGGAATGGGAAGCGCTTGACGGCCGCCCCAGCAAAACCGAGCAAAAAAAAGCGGTGCATCGCATGGCCGCGCTGGGTGAGCAACTGGCCGCTCTACCAGAGTCGCAAATCAAAAAACTGCCCATTGGTGAATACCTCATGGTCAGCTTGCTTGAACTCAAAAGCATTACGGCCTATGAAGCGCGCCGTCGTCAATTTCAACTGATTGGTAAGCTGCTACGCCGTGAAGAAGAAGCACCCATTATTGCTGCATTGTCTGGTCGACAATCTGCACGCAAACAAGCGCAACTGGTACGTTGGCTTGAGCGGCTGATTGAACAAGGCGACCCCGCCATTAATGACTTTGTTCGCCAACATCCCGCCGCTGAACGTCATACCTTGCGCCAACATGTCTTACGTGTACAACGTGCACGCATTCAGCATTTTGAGCAATCAGAGCAAGACCAACTCCGCCAAGCGCTGCTGCACTATGTGCAACAAGTAGCCATTTTGTCAGAAAGCTAAATACAATAATGCTCGTGTCATCAATTGTGGTGACACGGTGTGTGGTAAAGTGACAATAAATGTCATTTCTCGGTATCATTCTTTTTGTGCGTGCTATTTTTACGTTTTACTTTTACAAATAACCTTTATATTTCATTGCTTTAAAAATATTTGTTGAAGTTGGCACGCCAGATGCACTATAACTATCAGTACCGGCAAAGCCGGATTGTTTTTCCATGGAGAGTTACAATGAACGTACAAAAAGGTTTTACCCTGATCGAACTGATGATCGTTGTTGCCATTATCGGTATCTTGGCTGCAATCGCGATCCCTGCTTATCAAGACTACATCACCCGTGCTCAAGTCTCTGAAGCTGTTGAGCTTGGTGGTGGCCTGAAAGGTCCATTGTCCGAGTATGGTGCAGATAAGAGTGGCTGGCCTACATTGGTTTCTCCAACTGCTGTGGCAACATCTGGCCAGTTGAATGCTACCATTATTGGTAAATACAGCACTGTTAGTACAGCGATCACCGGTTCATACCCATCAGGTACTTTGACTGTTACCATGACCACAGGTAAGGCAAGTGGTAGCACACTGGGCTATGCAACCTTGAACGGTGGTACTACTTGGGCATGCGGTAAAGCAACAGTTGATTCAGCAACAGCAACTCCTGTAACAACGATTGAAAACAAATACCTGCCAAACTCCTGCAAACAATAAGCAGTGGTGTGGTGAAAACGAGACCCCATATGGGGTCTCGTTCTTTTTTAAGGTTTAATTTTGATAGGATGTTTCATACATGAGAGCCTTAGCATATTTAAAGACAACATTTGGCTTGCTAAGCATAGTAAGTATGCTTATCACACTAAGTTTTTTACTTTATTTTAAAGTAATGCATTTTGAATATGTTTGGGATGATACAATTTTGTTTGCTAATAAAGCAGACTTAATTAATAAACCTTTAAGCTGGAACTTAATTTCACAACCTGTGCTGGCTGGGACATCTTATTTAAGGCCATTGGTTTTTTTATCATTCTTTACAGAGTTTCATTTATTTGGTCAGCACCCTATGGTGTCTCACATAGTTAACTTATCTTTTTATATATTGAATGTGATTTTAACATTTCTGTTAGCAAAAAAAATACTAGTGATTAGGGGTGATAAAAATAGTACATTATTTGCTGGTTTAGCAGGTTTATTATATTTATCACATCCTGCTTTAGTAGAGTCTGTTGCATGGATTTCTGGTAGATTTGATTTGATGGTTACATCATTCATATTGATGACGTGTATTGTATTTTTGACTAAATTTGATACATACATTAAATCAATGATTGTTGGATTATTGTTTTTTTGCGCTTTATTGTGTAAGGAGTTGGCGTTAATTACTCCTATATTATTGTTTTGTGTATGGATGAGTGCATATGCTAAATCTACGCAAAGTAATTCCTTTCTAATAAAATTATTTATATCTGAAAATCTCAAAGGCGTTGGCTGTTTGGCTGTTTGGCTGTTTGGTTATTTAGTTATTCGAAAAAATTCAATCAATGGAATATACCATATTCCTTTTACCTCTGATTATGTTCGTGATGTATTGTTGTATGAGTTAATGCCATTTAAAACACTTGGTTTTTATTTGATAGAAACATTTCTTCCATTTCATAACATAGGTGTCTTACACCCTTTAGACCTATACTCTGGATTTGGTATGATTAATTTGATGCTAATTGCTATTGCTGTATCGTTTCTGGTTTTTTTGTTCTACATGGTATGTAAACTAAGATCTGCCTCTGCATGGTTAGCGGTCGCATATCTTATTTGTTTATTGTTAGTTCTTAATATTATTCCTTTGTCTATAGTTGGTAATATTGGGCATGAACGTTTTATGACAACAGCATTGTCATTTATTAGTATTTCTTTAGTTTTGCCAAACTGGTCTATTGTTTTTAATAAACATAAATTTATAAACATAAAGTTTGTTTTAAGTGTATTTGGATTTTGGCTTATCTTGTCATTTATGACAGTTATATCAATTTTGCCTTTTTGGGCAAATGAGTTACAGTTATGGAACTGGGCATTTAAAACTTATCCAAAGTCTACAATTGCACATTATAATTATTTGTATGCAGCTTTTGGACAAAAACAATTTGCTTTAATTGATCAGCAAATTGAGCGAGAAAAAAAAGAAAAGGGTGCTTTAGACGTTTCTTCTCAAATTGTATATGCAGACCGCTTAATTGCAACAGGAAATGCTGAAGGTATGCGATACCTTGAGGGGGTCATCTTTGCCTTACCAAAATTTCATGATGAGCCAGATGGTAAAAGTAAAATTGATAGTTTTATGCTAACACACAATCAATTAGGAGGTGTTTATTCAGCATATGCTGTTGCTCTTATTAGTTTTGGCTGTGATCCTAAAAAGGCGTTAGATAATATTAATATTGCTTTGTGGTACTTAGATGAGAGCGAACGTTTGCCATTATACTATCAACAATCAGTCATTTACAGTATTTTAGGAGATGCAAAAAAAGCTAAAGATATTTGGTCTAAGCAAGATAGCATAGCCTTTTTTAATAAAGTCGAATATGCAAATCTTGCAAATAATATGCACAAAATGTATTTAAGAAATAAGCTCTCTAAACAGGAGTGTCCAAAATAATGGTTTTCTTAGCTGTAAGTCTGATTTTTTACGCAATGAATGGAGGGACGAATGAACTTTTTATATAAAGAAAATTGGTGGAAATCTATTCCGCTTTTTTTGATTTTGTTAGTGTGTGTGCTTTTATATTGCCGAGTATTAGCTTATGCGTATGTTTGGGATGATATTTTACTTTTTCTAGATAGAACTGGTTTATTAGATAGTAATTTGGAGTGGTCTGTTTTATCAACACCAGTTTTGCCAGGAACATCATATTTTAGACCACTTGTTTTTCTGTCATTTTATGCGGAATTTCATTTTTTTGGCCAGTCTTCTCATATCTCACATGCTATTAACCTTGGGATTTTTCTACTTAACATAATTTTTCTATACCTTGTTGCTGAAAGCATAATCATAAAAAAATTCCTTAATAAAGAATTTTGGCGGGTTTATTTAGTGGTTTTGCTATATGCATTTCATCCTGCATTAATCGAATCAGTGGTGTGGGTCTCTGGTCGATTTGACTTGCTAGTCACAACTTTTATATTATTATCAGTATTATTTTTTATAAAATTTAATAGGGGGCGCATAAGAGATGTTTTAATCTCAATTTTTGTATTTTGTGCTGCAATGAGTAAGGAGTTAGGTGTTTTAACTCCTATTGTTATCTTTATAATTTCAATTTATTTTTCTGATAATGGTTTAAGGTTAATGAGATTTTTGTTTGTTAATAGAAGGCTTTTTTTGTTAAATATAATCGCAATAATATTTTATTTGTTAATCAGATTTTTTTCTATAGGAGAGATGTACCATCAAAGTTTTAATTCAGATGTTTTTTTTGATAGTGTGTTTAACCAAATGTTGCCACTACAGGCTTTATTCTTTTATTTTAAGCAGGCTGCTTTTCCATTTTATGACATTAGTGTAATGCATCCAATTTACTCTCTTAATATAGGATCGTATGTTTCATATATTAAGTCTATATTGGTGTTGGCAATTTTATCTTTAGTTTTTTATAAGGCTTTTTTTAGGAAGTCCTTATTTTTTATTATGTTATCTATTTTTATGTTGTTGTTGGCGCCAGTTTTATATTTCGTACCTTGGTCTATTGGTGGTAATATTGGTCATGATCGATTTATGACCGCCCCCCTGATTTTTTTTGCATTGGCATGTGGTTGTTTCGATTTTAAAATAAAATATTTTAATAGGATTTATGTTTTTTTGGGTTTAGTCTTTTGGTTGTTATTGTCATCCATAACAATTAACAGTGTATTGCCATTTTGGAGGAGCAATTTGTACTTGTGGCATTGGACATACACTATAAATCCTCATGATTCTATGGTTCATGGAAGATATTTAGATGCCTTGTTCGATGCGGGATTAACTGATGTCTTTGAGCGAGAAATAAGTAAAATTTATCAATCTGGCGAAGAAGTTTCGCTATCAAATCAATTAACATATAATGTATTTCTTGTGAATGGCTTTAATAATCGTGGTTTGTTAGGTCTGAAAAATATTATTAATAATATTCCAAAATTTCATGATTTGAATGTCGATCCTGATCGTCAGTCATGGCAGTATTTGTCTAAGAGTCAAATAGGTGCTTTATATTACAACTATACTAACGCTCTAGTTTTATTTGAGTCAGATATTGTTTCTGCTGAAAAATATCATAAAATTGCTGAATGGTATTTTCCCGCTCAAGAAAGAATGCCTTTATATTATCAGTCTGTTTTTCTCCAATTAGTTAAAAATGATGAAAGCAAAGCAAAGCAGGAAATGCTTTATTTACAACATCAAAAATATTACCATAATGATGGGTTAACCAATGATGTTAGTGTATTATTTGGTTGGTTCTGTCATCATACAGTGACAGCTCCTCAGACATGTCATTTATTGACAAAAAATGGCATGTTAAGTGATCAATGGTGGTTGGATAAATCACCAAAAGTTATTGATGATTTACTGATCGAAAAGGAAGGTCGTTAATGCAGCTATCAGTGACTGTTAGACAACGCTTACAAGCAGCATTTTATCATATGTTATGCTCTATGATTCTTTTAGGGATAGCATTGTATTGGGTATTTGTATTGTGGTATCCAACGCCATTAGCCACGGCTACTGGTGTAACTCACATGTATTGGATGATGTTGGCTATTGATTTAATTTTAGGCCCCCTATTAACATTTTTTGTGATGAAAAATGACCGAAATAAACTAATTTTTGATTTGGTTGTTATAGGTGTGATTCAATTGAGTGCTTATGGTTATGGACTAAATATCGTAGCACAAGGTCGCCCAGTTGCTTTGGTTTTTGTAATCGATGATTTTGAGCTTATCAGACCTGTTGATTTAGTGAGTCAGGCAGGGATAATATCACATTACCATCCCTCAATTTTTTCAGGACCGCAATGGGTTGGTGCTGATTATTCAACTAATGAAAAAATTAGAAATGAGCAACGTAATGATGAGATGTTTAAAGGCATTAGCCTAGCACAACATCCAGAAACATATGTTGATTTAGGAAAAAAGAGTCAGCAAATAGCGAGGAAAGCACATGCATTAAAAGAGCTTTCTTTTTTTAATAAAAAATCATTTGTTACAGCAGCAT
>JBEANQ010000009.1:0-29727 GCA_041165345.1 Pseudomonadota bacterium | reverse complement strand
GGTTGTCTTGGAAGACCAAGCCCTCGAACACATCTTGGCTGCGGCCACTGTGACCGACAAAGCCTTGACTTACCAAGAGTTGTTGGCGGCACAGCAACAAGCACAACAACAAGGCTAATCCCCTCAGTTGTGGTGAATGATGCTCAAAAAAGGCGCAGTGTGCGCCTTTTTTGTTGCCTGTCATGGCGTGTGGTTTTGGCATCAAACGCTGGATGCAGACGATACATTCCGAGATCAGACTGTTGCGCCACTGTTTGCCCTTTGCTTTTTTGCCACTTATCCCCCATATTCATCAATCGACTTGAATGCTCAGGAAGACATTGCTGTGACTCATACGGCCCAAGCCTTACAAAATGCTCTTGTTCCCATGGTGATTGAACAATCGTCACGCGGCGAGCGCTCGTTCGATATTTACTCGCGTTTGCTGCGTGAACGCGTGATTTTTTTGACCGGTGAAGTAGAAGACCACATGGCTAACCTTGTGGTGGCTCAGTTGTTGTTTTTAGAAGCCGAAAACCCAGACAAAGATATTCATCTGTACATTAACTCACCGGGTGGCTCTGTCACGGCGGGCATGGCGATTTATGACACCATGCAGTTTATTAAGCCGGACGTCTCGACCATTTGCATGGGGCAAGCGGCCTCCATGGGCTCGTTCTTGCTGACCGCAGGTGCCAAAGGCAAGCGTTATGCGCTGGCAAACTCTCGCGTCATGATTCACCAACCGCTTGGCGGCTTCCGTGGTCAGGCGTCGGACATTGAAATTCATGCCCGCGAAATTTTGTACATCCGCGAAAAGCTCAATGGTCTGCTGTCGCACCACACCGGCCAGCCGATTGAGAACATCGCTCGTGACACCGATCGCGATAATTTTATGAGTGCAGAAGCCGCCCGTGAGTATGGGCTGGTTGATGCAGTGCTCAGTCAGCGTCCCTAAGACGCTGATTGAATGACGAATTGGAGTACCCATGTCGGATCTTTCACACACGCCTAAATGCTGCTCGTTTTGTGGCAAACGGCAGGACGAAGTTCAAAAGCTGATCGCAGGCGAAAACGCCTACATCTGCAATGAATGCGTCGATATTTGCCTTGATTTGGTGCAGACCCACCAAAAATCGAGCGATTCAAGCTGGAGCACCCGTCCGCTGCCTAAGCCTGCCGAAATTCGTGAGGCGTTAGATCAGTATGTGATTGGTCAAGAGCAAGCCAAAAAAACCTTGGCAGTGGCGGTATACAACCACTACAAGCGTTTAAAGGCCAGTGAGTACGTCCCCACCCGTAGCGGTGCGCGTGAAGCAATGGTCGAGCTGTCTAAAAGTAATATTTTGCTGATTGGCCCAACGGGTTCAGGCAAAACGTTGCTGGCACAAACCTTGGCACGCTTGCTGGATGTACCCTTTGCGATGGCCGACGCGACCACGCTGACCGAAGCCGGTTATGTGGGCGAAGACGTCGAAAACATTGTGCAAAAGCTGCTGCAAAAAGCCGATTACGATGTCGAAAAAGCCCAGATGGGCATTATTTACATCGACGAAATCGACAAAATCAGCCGCAAAAGCGACAACCCCTCAATCACCCGTGATGTCTCGGGCGAAGGCGTGCAACAGGCCTTGCTGAAAATGATTGAAGGCACAGTGGCTTCGATTCCGCCGCAAGGTGGCCGCAAGCATCCACAACAAGAGTTTGTGCAGGTCGATACCAGCAACATTCTGTTTATCTGTGGTGGGGCGTTTTCGGGTCTAGAAAAAGTCGTACAACAGCGTAGCGAAAAAACCGGTATTGGGTTTGGTGCTGAAGTCAAAAGTAAAGACACCAGCAAAAAACTCGGCCAGTTGTTCCGTGAAGTTGAGCCAGAAGATCTGATCAAGTTTGGCTTGATTCCAGAGTTTATTGGCCGTCTACCGGTCATTGCGACGTTGGAAGAACTCGACGAAGCCGCGTTAATGCAAATTTTGACTCAGCCCAAAAATGCATTGACCCGTCAGTATCAGCGTTTATTTGAAATGGAAAACGTCGATCTGACCTTTAGCCCTGAAGCATTGCAAGCAGTGGCTAAAAAGGCGCTTGAGCGCAACACGGGTGCGCGTGGTTTGCGCTCGATCCTCGAAAACGTGCTGTTGGACACCATGTATGACCTGCCGTCGATGTCAGGCGTTGGGACTGTGGATGTGACAGAAGGCGTGATTACCGGCAAAGAAAAACCTGCACTAAGAGCAGAGCGCCAGCCGGTCAACCCCTTAGACAGCGACGACTCCGCTGATCATTTGGTGGTGTTAGAGGGCAGTAGCCGCCGCGCCTAAGGGCAACGGTGGTTTAACAAAAAAGGCGCATGGTGCGCCTTTTTTGTTGGGTATTTGGCGTGCAGGTTCACCCGCAGACACGCTGAGCTGACATGGTAATCAAACACTTTACTGATGATTTGCCAACGTCCATCTAGATAAATCCAACTCAAGATGTCCTCAAATTGCTTGGGTGCAATCGCGCAGCGTACGCGACTATAGGCAGTGGTAGGTCCAAGTACCGTGATGCAGACAATCTCATCATGGCGGGGTTCGCCTCGACTCGCGGGGGATGGTCGTTGACTGACAACAGAAAAATATTGATCCATCGTGTAATGCAACAATGTGCCACCAACCGCACAAGCATAGATTGCTTGGGGATGAAACACTTGGCCGAGTTGGTTGATGTCACTGTGGTACAGACCATCAAAATAGTGGGTAAGCTGCGCGCGAATGGCCTGTGACGGATCATCGAAAGAGGGCATATCGGTGGTCTCGGTCAGCACCCCTACAGGTGTAGCAAGGGGTGCTGTGATGATGAGTGTTTTACTGTTGTTGTTGCTGCTGTTGTGCGCGTAGGGCAGTCACGCTTTTGCCAGCAATACCCCAATTGTCGGTGTCGACTTCATCAATAATCACAAACGTTGTGGCTGGGTTTTTGTTGAGGACGCGCTGCAACAAGTCGGTGACGCCTTGAATTAGCTCGGCTTTTTGTTCGGCGGTCGCCCCTTCACGGGTGATTTGAATATTGACAAATGGCATGGTGATGTCCTGATGGGTTATATGGTGGTGACCATGCGGCAAGCCTAGCGCATCACCATCCACACCGCTAGAATGCACATTTTTAGCCTATACATACTGATTGTATACTGTAAAAGCGCCAATCAAAGCCACGAGACCGCCGATGACTAGCCCACAAACTCCTGAACGAATTTATTTGGATCAACCTACAGGCTGTGCCATGACCACCGCCTTAGAGGTGATTGGTGGCAAGTGGAAAGGCATTATTTTGTATCACTTACGGGATGACAAAAAGCGCTTTAATGCGTTGTCTCGTTTAATGCCTCATATCACGCAACGGATGCTCACGCGGCAATTACGCGAGCTTGAAATCGACGGTGTGATTCTACGCACGGTCTATCCACAAGTGCCACCCAAGGTAGAGTATGAGCTGACCACGTTGGGGCATACGCTCGTGCCGGTGATTCAAGTGCTGACTGATTGGGGGCGGCTGTATGAAGCGCAATATCCCGAGCATCCACGTTTTAAGGTCACCCATGACCCACACAGTGGTTGTTAGCCTGCTGTTGGCGGTTGTTCGTTGGGCAGAGTGGGTGCGGCAAAGCGTGAGGCGTCTGTGACCACTGACTGCTCAATTTTGCCATGTTGAAACCACAACAACTGCCCCCGTTCAAACGCTGTCCATTGCTCGTTGTCGGTTAAGGGTTCGGTGGCAATGACGGCCACGCGGTCGGCCGCAGTGGTGTGTTTGCTAAAGTCGATACTCATGTCAATATCGACCAAATGCGCATGGGCAAATGGGTATTCGCGCACGATCCAATGCAGTTTAGTCGTGGCAAAAGCAAACAGGCTTTGACCGTTGGAAAGCAAAAAGTTAAACGTGCCGTATTCGGCTATTTTTGGCGCAATGTCCGCCAAGGCAGCAAAAATTTGCTCAGGCTGTGGTTCGTGGCAGCCAAAGGTTTCGCGCAAATGCTGAAACACCAAGCAGGCTGCACGTTCGCTGTCGGTAGTGCCAACCGGCTGAAACGTGCCACACAAAGTTGGATAAAATGCTCGTAGGTCACCGTTGTGGGCAAAAATCCAGTGTCTGCCCCACAGCTCACGCATGAACGGATGGACGTTTTCTAAACAGGTTTCGCCTTGGGTGGCTTTACGAATATGTGCGATGACGTTGCGCGATTTGATTGGATAATGCCGAATCATTTGCGCAATCGGTGATTTGCAGGCGGCTTCAATATCGACAAACAGGCGGCAGGCTTTGTGTTCAAAAAACGCAATACCAAAGCCGTCGGCGTGGTCGCCGGTAATGCCCGAGCGTTGGGCAAAACCAGAAAACGAGAAGCTAATATCAGTCGGCGTGGCACAGTTCATGCCGAGCAATTCACACATGGTGCAGCAGGTCGGGTATCGGTAAAGATGCAGTGTGGCAGAGTTTGGGGGTGAGGGGTAGGGGTATTAAGCCCCGTAATGATAGCGTAGCTGTGCAATTAAAATCGTTTCAGCAAGGCACTTGTAGACAATTCGATGTTCTTCATCAATACGCCGTGACCAATAGCCTGACAGCCCATGTTTAAGGGGTTCGGGCTTGCCAATCCCTGCATAGGGTTCGCGCTGGATATCTTTAATCAGTAGATTGATACGCTTGAGGATTTTTTTATCGGTAGCTTGCCAGTACAAATAATCTTCCCAAGCGTGATCTGAAAAAGTGAGTGTCATTCGATCAGTTCTCGCGCTGTGCCTCGTCCCGCTTCAAGTTCGGCGATGGATGTTAGTAGGCGAGTTGCATTGGCTGGCGGACGCAGTAAGTAGGTGGTTTCTTGCATGGCGGCGTAGTCTTCAAGCGACATCATCACCACAGGTGGTTGATTCTTACGCGTGATAATCATCGGTGCATGATCGTTGCAGACTTTTTGCATGGTGCTGGCGAGGTTGGCGCGAGCAGTGGTGTAGCTGATGGTATCCATGATGGTGTTCTCATCTGTGCATGTACAAAATAGTGTACAGGATGAGGGGGCGACGCAGTAGGATGTGAAGACGCGATTTTTGTAGTTTAAAAAATGCCCACTGTTGTGGGCATTCTTCGTTAGTGTTTTTTCACTCGATTACTAATCAACGTCCCCAGACCTTCATCGGTAAAGATCTCGAGCAAGGTCGAGTGTGCCACACGGCCATCAATAATATGGGCGCTGGCGACACCGCCTTTGACCGCATCCAATGCACAGGTGACTTTGGGAATCATGCCACCATAGATCACGCCGGTGTCGATCAAATGATCGACTTCTTGGGTGGTCAGGCCGGTCAAAATGTTCTTGTCGGCATCCATTACACCAGCGATGTTGGTCAGCAAAATCAACTTCTCAGCCTTCAAGGCTTCAGCGACTTTACCGGCCACCAAGTCGGCATTGATGTTGTAGGTATTGCCTTCTTCGTCAACACCGAGCGGGGCAATCACCGGAATAAAATCGCTCTTAAAAAACAAATCTAGCACGTCGGTTTTAATGCCGACCACTTCGCCCACCAAACCCAAGTCCACTTGGTACATTTGGCCTGCGGCGTCTTTTTTGTCTAGCATCATTTTGCGGGCGTGGATCAGGTTGCCGTCTTTACCGGTCAAGCCAATGGCACGGCCGCCATGTTGGTTGATCAGGTTGACAATCGAGCCATTCACGCTCGCACCCAAGACCATTTCGACCACTTCCATGGTGGGGGCATCGGTCACGCGCATGCCGTCAATCCGGTCAGATTCGCGGCCGAGTTGCTTGAGCAGGCTGTCCACTTGTGGGCCACCGCCATGTACGACCACAGGGTTGATGCCGACGGTTTTGAGCAGCACGATGTCGCGGGCAAACGAGCGTTCAAGCTCAGGGTCGGTCATGGCGTTACCACCGTATTTGACCACCAAGGTTTTGCCTGCAAAACGTTGAATGTAGGGCAGGGCTTCGGTCAATACCTTGGCGATGTTTAAGGCGGCGTCTTTGGTCAGGGCCATGCGGCAGCTCCAGCAATAACAGGCGGTTTATTCGGTTAGGCGTTGGGCCATGTCCGGATGATAGGGGCTGACCAGATCATGAAAAATCTGGCGAATCCGATGTAAGGATTCGGGATTGTCGGCATCAAACCGTGCCGTCATAAACGGCCCAGTGTTGGATTGGCGAATAATGCCAAAGCCGTCGTTAAAATCAAGTCGAACGCCATCAAGTAACGAGATTTGGCAGTCTTCCATTTGTTCGGCTGCGCCTTGAATGTTGGCCAGTAGCTGACGGCCATCGGTTGTGCCAAGGGCCAAATAGAGGTCGGGTGTGCCCAGACGCTGCGGCAGTAGCTTGAGGACTTCGGCAAGGCTTTGTCCACGCAGCGCCAGCCATTCTAGGAGTCGCATGGCGGCATATAGACCGTCGTCGTTGTTGTGGCCGCGCCCGTCATTAAAGAAGTAGTGACCCGAGAATTCTGCCCCAAAGGCGGCGTCATAACGGGAGGATTGCAGCGCTTGCCGAATAAACGTATTGCCACTGCGCACCATGACCGGACGACCACCCGCTTGGGTAATGACCGAGGAGATGGTGCGGCTGCATTTGACGTCAAACACAATGTCTGCACCCGGTTGGGTTTCAAGCACCATCATGGCGTATAGGGCGATGAGTTGATCGGGCGAGACAATTTGGCCTTCTGCGTCGATGACCACCAGACGGTCGCCGTCGCCATCAAAGGCAAAGCCAATGTCTGAGTTGCTGATGATGACGTCGTTACAGAGGTCGTCAAGGCGGCTGGCTTGTGAGGGGTCAGGGTCGCCATGCGGAAAGTGGCCGTCAGGGTCGGTGTTCATGCTGCTGACATGACAGCCAGCGGCGCGCAGTGCGGACAGTGCAATATTGCCCATTGCGCCATTGAGGCCATCGAGTGAGACTTCAAAGGTTTGGTTGAGCAAGACATCGCCCAATAGGCTGTCTAAGTAGCTGTCATTAAAGTTTTGTAGGCGGCATTGGCCTTGACCACTGATGAAGTTTTGTTCCATGCAGCGCAGTTGCACTTGGTGGATTTCTTCTGGGGTCGGTGGGTGGTTTTCAATGACCCATTTAAAGCCATTTTGGTCGCCTGCGTTATGGCTGGCGGTAATCATAATGCCGTTGCCATCATGTTGGCGGGCGGCGTGTTGCATGATTGGGGTGGGCACTTGGCCAATGTCGATGACCGTCAATCCACTGGCGATGAGGCCGTCGCGGATCAGGTCGCGATAGTGTTCACTGGTCAGGCGGACGTCATAGCCCAATACCAGTTGATGCTGGCCGTTATCACGCAAGACACTGCCCAATGCACGCCCAATGTGGCTGACCAGCTCATCTGGCATGTCCGCTGTGCGGCCACGAATATCGTAAGCACGAAACAGATGCGAGGGAAAGCGAGGGGCGGTGACTTCGGACAGCTCAAGGTCTGGCAGCATGATGTCGGCCAGCGAGAATTCCATCAGATTACTGGTGGGTTCTGTGGTTGAGGGCGTCTCTGGCGTTGCAACAGCAGCGGTGCTGGGCGCGGCTGAGGCAGCTGGGCTTTCGCTGGGTGCTACGGGTGGGGTGTGAGGGGTCGGCTCTGGCTTGGCCAAGACCACTGGCGTAATCGGCACAATAGGCAGTCCCTCAAGCGCTTGGCTCATGGAGGGAGGCGGTGTGATGTCTAGCGTTGGTGAGTTCTCTATTAATGGAGTGTCTGTTGGACGCGTTGGGCTAGTCGCTAAACCACGATCACGACGCAAGAGCCATGGCACCATAGCAGCCAAACCACTGAGCAAGGTGATGAGCGCGGCAAATAAGGGTAACTGACTGCTGTGGGTTGGGCCAACAAAGACTTGCCAGCCAGCCACGTTAACCGCCACGGGTTGTAATAGGCCATCATTACCGTTGGCATGTAAGCGTAAGATTTCGACAGGGTCGCCACTGTTGGCTTGTGCTAAGCGAAGTTGATAGTCTTGAGGTAGGCTTTGTTCGAGCGCTTTTTGTAAGGGAGCAAAAGACCATTCGGCTACCAAATATCCTCCAGCAGGCATGGCGGTGGCAGTGTTTATTTTAATGGTTTTTTGTTCGCCTAATGCAAGCTCCGGTTGAGTGATACCTGTGCGTGTGCGATTGAGCAGATCTTGCACAGTGTAGCTTAAAGTGGGCGGAACAGTGCCTTCGGCAGGAATCACGGCTTTTAAAACCGCACTACTTTGTAAGTCAGGTTGTTGAGCAATGAGAGCAGTTTGTGCTTTTAGGCTGCTGGTTTGCTGCTCGATGAGTGCTGAAATTTGTTCGCCAACTGCTTTGGTTTGCTGGACGCTGGCACTATCAACCATTTGTTGCAATACAAAATAACCACCAGCACTAGCGGAGAACGTCATCAAGACATGAAACGCCAAGGCATTGAGCTTGCCACTAAAGCGGGATGGAGTATGTTTGGCGTTGTCCTGCACGTGATGCTTCCCTGATCGTTGGTGGTAAATGGAAGAATGCCCATCGTGGGCATTCTATACGGTCATGTGGCTGCTTATTGTCTGCCAGTATGACCAAAGCCCCCTTCGCCGCGACTACTGGCTTCAAACTCATCGACAATCTCAAACTGTGCTTGCAGCACTGGCACGAGCACATATTGTGCCATACGCTCACCGGCTTCAAGCGTGAATGGGGTTTGACTGCGGTTCCAAACCGACACCATCAGTTCACCTTGATAGTCGGAGTCAATCAGGCCGACAAGGTTGCCCAACACAATGCCATGTTTATGGCCTAAGCCTGAGCGCGGCAAAATCATACCGGCAAAACCAGCATCAGCGATATAGATCGAGAGGCCTGTTTTGACCAAGACCGTTTGGCCTGCATCAATGGTGATGGCGTCGCTGTCTAAGCAGGCGCGCAGGTCAATGCCCGCCGAACCTGCTGTGCCGTAACTGGGCAGCGGCCATGTGCTGCCAATACGCGGGTCTAAAATTTTCAGTTGCAGCTTCATGACATATCATTCCAAACAAAACAATGAATCAAAACAGATTGATGACCGCAGATGCAAGGCTATAGACGCCAGACAGTAAACCCTGCGTCATGCAGTGTCGTGCGGTCAAATTGCCCTTTCACATCTAAAAATGGGGCATCAGCCACACAACGTGCGCGGATGTCGGCCACTGACCATGCGCTAAAGGCGTCATGGCTCACCGCAGCAATCACGCCATCATACCGCTCGACGTCGGTGAATTGACCGATGGTAAGGCCATATTCATGCGCGACTTCTGCGGGGTCGGCGACCGGATCAATCACATTGACCGTCACCCCATAGCGTTGCAGCTCTTGCACAATATCGATGACACGGGTATTGCGGGTGTCGGCGCAGTTTTCTTTAAAGGTGAGCCCCATCATCAAGACGTTGGCACGACCCACGGTTGCGCCATTTTTGCACAACAGGCGAATGCATTCTTGGGCAATATGCAGCCCCATGCCGTCATTAATATGGCGAGCTGCCATGATCAGGTCGGCATGATAGCCCAACTGTTCGGCACGAAAGGTGAGGTAATACGGATCCACCCCAATACAATGGCCACCAACTAAACCAGGGTAAAATTTTAGAAAGTTCCATTTGGTGCCTGCGGCGGCCAGTACGTCTTGGGTGTCTACACCGGCTCGTTGGCAGATGAGCGCAAACTCATTCATCAGGGCGATATTCACATCACGCTGGGTGTTTTCTAAGATTTTGGCGGCTTCGGCGACTTTAATCGAGGGCGCTTCATGCACGCCTGCGGTGATGATCTGTTGATACAGCGCCGAGACATCAGCCAAGGTTTGCGCGTCTTGTCCCGAGACAATTTTGACAATCGATTCAAGCGGGCGGGCTTTGTCACCAGGGTTAATGCGCTCGGGTGAGTAGCCCAACCGAAAGGCTTTGCCGGACGCCCGCAAAATGGGTTCGCAGACTTCTTCGGTCACACCGGGGTAAACGGTGGATTCAAAAATGACCGTCGCGCCGTCTTTCATGTGTTGGGCAATCAACCGACTGGCCGATTCAACAGGCGAGAGGTCGGGCAGTTTGGCGTTATTGATGGGGGTGGGAACGGCAGTGATGATGTAGTCCGCACGGGCTAAGTCGCTTGGATGGGCTGTGAACACAATGTGGTTTGAGCGCGTAAATTGTTCGGCGTTCATTTCCCCTGTGGGGTCAGTGTGATGTTGATATGCCTTGATTTTTTCGTCGTTAATGTCAAACCCAATCGTGGGCATCATGCGGCCAAAGGCCAGTGCAAGTGGTAGGCCGACATAGCCTAGACCAACAATGGCAACGGTAGTGGAGTCGTTAAAATAGGACATCATCGTCTCGTTGATCGGTATGAAACGCCTCGAATCATAGCAAGAATGTGTGCCAGATGATGCAGCAGGCTACTGGTGATACCTGCTGTACAGTCGGTTCACGGTTTTGATGTGTTATTTCATCAGGGCTTTGAGGTTGGCAAGGTAGGCTTGTGCCTGCGCTTTGGGGTCGACGTTTGAGGTCTTTTGCTTGGCTTTGCCAGACCATTCCAGTTCGTCTTCGGGCAGTTCGTCCAAAAACCGACTGGGCGTGGTGTGGCGCATTTGCCCACCGGCTTTGCGTTGGCTGGCAAGGGTGAGGGTTAAGCCTTGACGGGCACGGGTGATGCCGACGTACATCAGGCGGCGTTCTTCTTCGATGGTGTCTGCGGCAATCGAGTTGCGGTGCGGCAGTAGGTCTTCTTCTAGCCCCATGATGTACACATATGGAAACTCTAGTCCTTTGGCGGCGTGCAGGGTCATTAGGTTGACCTTGTCGGTGTCTTCTTCTTCTTGTTGTTGGTCGAGCAAGTCGAGCAGCACCAGTTTACGAATCACGCTTTCAATGTTGCGTTCGTTTTCGTCATCGGCTTTGTTGATCAGGTTTTGAATCGATGACAACAGGGTTTCGAGGTTGTCGAGTTTGTTTTTTTCGGCTTGCGGGGTGGCCGCTTGCTCTTTGATGTAGTCGATATAGCCGGTTTCGTTGATCATTTGCCGCACCAACGGTACGGGGTCGCTGTGGTCGTGCAGGTCACGGGTGTATTGGTCAATAAAATTGGCAAAGTCATGCAGTTGGGCGGCGGCTTTTTTGGGCATGGCCATGCCCAGCCGTAAGTCGCTGGCCGCCATGAGGAGCGAGACGGTGTATTCCTGTGCAAACAGGCCGAGTTTTTCGAGAGTGGCGGGGCCAATGGCACGCTTGGGGGTGTTGATAATACGCAAAAAGGCGCTGTCATCGTCAGGGTTGATGATCAGGCGCAGGTAGCTCATGACGTCTTTAATTTCGGCGCGGGCAAAAAACGATGTGCCACCTGACAGCTTGTAGGGAATCTGCATTTGGCGCAGTTGGGTTTCTAGAACGCGAGCCTGAAAGTTGCCGCGATACAGCACGGCGTAGTGTTGCCATGTTTTTCCGTTCATGAGCTTGTGGGTCATGATGTCATGCACGATGCGTTCGGCTTCGTCGTCGTCATTGCGGCAGGTGATGACCCGAATGGCGTCGCCATGGCCTTTGTCTGACCAGAGTTTTTTTTCAAACAAATGAGGGTTGTTGGTGATCACCGAGTTAGCGGCTTTTAAAATTCGGGTGGTGGAGCGATAGTTTTGCTCGAGTTTGACCACTTTAAGCTGTGGAAAGTCTTCGGCCAGCAGCGCCATGTTTTCGGGCTTTGCACCACGCCACGCATAGATGGATTGGTCGTCATCGCCGACGGCGGTAAACCGTGCTTGTACGCCCACCAGTAGTTTGACCAGCAAATATTGTGCGGTGTTGGTGTCTTGGTATTCGTCCACCAGCAGGTAGCGCACGCGGTTTTGCCATTTGTCACGGATTTCCGGATTGTCTTGTAGCAAGCGTGTGGGCAGGACGATCAGGTCGTCAAAATCGACGGCGTTATAGGCGCGAATATTGCGCTCGTAGAGTTCATAGAGATGCGCCAGATGCAGTTCTTCGTTGTCAACGGCGGTGCTGATCGCTTCGGCGGGTAGGGTGAGGTCGTTTTTCCATTCGCTAATACGGCGCATGGCTTTGGCAATCAGTTCTTTGCTTTCGGCACCGCTCATGTTGTCGCGTTGCATCAGATCCATCAGCAGGCGCTTGCAGTCGTCGCCGTCCATGATCGAGAAGTTGTTTTTAAGCGCGGTGTGCTTGAGTTCAAAACGGAGCAGGTTTAGGCCAAAGTTATGAAAGGTCGAGACGGTCAAGCCACGGCCTTCGTCTTTGCCGAGCAATTTGCTGACCCGTGCTTTCATTTCGCGGGCGGCTTTGTTGGTAAAGGTCATGGCCACAATACGGTGGGCGGGCATGTTGCAGTTGTGGATCAAGTGGGCAATTTTGCGGGTAATCACCGCTGTTTTGCCCGACCCCGCACCCGCCAAAACCAGCATGGGGCCGCTGACGTATTCAAGCGCCTCTTGCTGACGTGGATTTAAGGCTGACAGTGTGGCGTTGTGGCCGCTCATGGTGGGGTCTCCGGCGTGAGCGGGCATTATAGGCGGTGAGGTGGGCGATGGACATAGGCGACGGCTTGGGACGTGGGCAGGGGCAAAATGGGCAAAACAGAACCTTCACAATGCGATGGGAGTCGATTTGCTACATTCATTCGTGAATGAGTCTGTCCTTGGAGTGGTCATGCAAAAAATTCCGGCGCGGTTTACCCCATTGCTCATTGCGTTGCTGATGTCGATGATGATGGCGTTTTTAATGTCTGGTTTGGTGACGTTTTTAAATACCGGCATGAACCCGCATTTTGTCAGTATTTGGCTGCACGCGTTTATTAAGGTCTGGCCGATTGCCTTTGCCTTGTTGTTTGTGTTGCGCCCACTGGTGATGCGGGTGGTGGGTTATGTGGTCGAAACCCCGCCACATGGCTGAGGGTCGTCGGTTGGCAGCAATGGCACAACTGCTGTGAGCAATAGCTCAATCAGTTCGGGGTCCATGTAGCGGTAGTCATCGGGAATATCCAGCACTACCACGCGTTTGTGTTGCAGCAGTTGGCTGTATGTGGCGCGTAGGCGTTGTTGGTGTTTGTCTTCCATCACACAGATTAGGTCTGCCCATATAAGGTCTGCGGCAGACAGCACCCGTCGGGCGCTGCTGGCCGTGCCTGCCGACCGTACCGCCACCCCATAGCCGCGCCGAAAAATCTGCTCGGCAGTGGGGCTGCGCCATTGGTTGCGGCTACAGACAAACAAGACCTTCAAACGACGCGCCCCACCTCGCCATTTAAGCCATCTGGTAAATCAAGCCCATCAAACGTACTGCCCTCTAAGGCGGCGGGTTTGGCGATCACTAAGGCTTGCCAACCGTCTGGCGTGGCGAGCGCATTGACCACATCCACGCCTTCAATCAGCGTTTGACCGGCGTGGGGGGTGTCGCCTGTACCGGCAATCCGATGCAGCCATGCTTTGGGTTTTGCCCGAAAATACAGCCGCGCCACAATTTCTTGGCCCAAATAACAGCCTTTGTCGTAATCGACCCCACCGCGTTGGTGCAGGCGTAGCTCTTGCGGCTGAAACAGCCCTTGGGTTTGCATGTTGATCCATGCGTCGCCGTTGCAGATGGCGGCCTGTTGCCATGCCTGTGGGTCGGCAAGGCTGGCGTCGGCGCTAAAGTCGGCCTGACCATTCATGACCGTTGGGTAGGCATCGCTGGGCGTGCTGGGGGTCATTTTAGAAAACGCCCCATACTTGCGCACATGCAGGCGCAAGGCGTCCAACAGATCGGCTGATACGGTAATCTCAAAACTATCGGCGGCCAACCGCATGATCCATAAGCCAAACTGGACACGGCCTTTGAGGTCACAAATGGCGGTGGGGCGGCGTTGCTGCATGGTCAAGTCGGCCACATCGACCGTCACTTGGCCTTGCAAAAACGTCTCGGCGTCTGGCCCTGTCAGGGTGAAGCACGCAAATGATGGCGGCGCATACGGGGTTAAATCAGACATGGCAATCCTCTGCATCAACCGTTGAATGAGTGGCAGTTTAATCAGCCGATTCTAGACAAAACACCTTCGCAAAAAAAAATATTTGGTAAAATTGGTGCAAAAGCTCTAAAAAAGGCCATTTTTTGACTTAAATTTATGAAAAATATCAGATTTGGGAAACGCTATTTTGAGCGCGTACAATACGGCACGACACTCGGTACAACAACCCCAGCGCTGTTGGCCGACGACCAGACCGCGTTTTCCTAGATAGGTTTTGATCTGATGAATAGTGCATACCGCAAATCTCTCGCTGGCACCCCGCTCGACTACTTTGACACCCGTGCGGCAGTCGAAGACATCCAGCTCGGCAGCTATGACACCCTGCCTTATACCTCGCGTGTGTTGGCCGAACAGTTGGTGCGTCGTTGCGACCCCACCATGCTGACCGACTCGCTCAAGCAATTGATCGAACGCAAACAAGACCTAGATTTTCCGTGGTATCCCGCCCGTGTGGTCTGTCATGACATTTTGGGACAAACCGCACTGGTTGACTTGGCAGGCTTGCGCGACGCGATTGCAGATCAAGGCGGCGACCCTGCACAGGTCAACCCTGTTGTACCGACACAACTGATTGTTGATCACTCGTTGGCAGTGGAATGTGGTGGGTTTGATCCAGACGCGTTCAACAAAAACCGCGCCATTGAAGACCGCCGCAACGAAGACCGTTTTCATTTTATTGACTGGACGAAAACCGCCTTTAAAAACGTCGACGTGATTCCGGCTGGTAACGGCATCATGCACCAAATCAACTTGGAGAAAATGTCTCCAGTGATTCAAGCACGTGACGGTATCGCGTTTCCAGATACCTGCGTCGGTACCGACAGCCACACCCCACACGTTGATGCGTTGGGCGTGATTGCCATTGGCGTGGGCGGCCTAGAAGCCGAATGCGTCATGCTGGGTCGCGCCTCGTACATGCGCCTGCCTGACATCATTGGTGTTGAGCTCACCGGCACGCGTCAAGCGGGCATTACCGCCACCGACATCGTACTGGCACTGACCGAATTTTTGCGTAAAGAGCGCGTCGTTGGGGCATATCTAGAGTTTTTTGGCGAAGGCGCCGACAGCATGTCGATTGGCGACCGTGCCACCATCTCCAACATGACCCCCGAATACGGCGCAACCGCTGCCATGTTCTATATTGACCAACAAACGCTCGACTACCTGCGCATTACCGGCCGCGAAGACGCCCAAATTGAACTGGTTGAACACTACGCCAAAACCACCGGTCTGTGGGCAGATGCACTCAAAACCGCCGTGTATCCACGCGTGCTGCGCTTTGATTTGTCTACCGTGACGCGCAACATGGCCGGTCCGTCTAATCCACACGCCCGCGTTGCCACCAGCGACCTTGCAGCTAAAGGTATTGCCGGTAATTTGGCCGCCGCCCAAGCGCAAGAAGCCGAAGGTCTGATGCCGGACGGCGCAGTGATCATCGCCGCGATCACCAGTTGCACCAACACCTCCAACCCGCGCAACACCGTCGCGGCAGGTTTGCTGGCGCGTAAAGCGTTGCAATTGGGCTTGACCCGCAAACCGTGGGTCAAATCGTCGTTTGCACCGGGTTCAAAGGCGGCCGAACTGTACCTCAACGAAGCTGGTGTACTGACCGACCTCGAAAAACTCGGCTTTGGCATTGTGGCGTTTGCTTGCACCACCTGTAACGGCATGTCCGGTGCGCTTGATCCAGTGATTCAGCAAGAAATCATTGACCGCGACCTGTACGCCACCGCCGTGCTGTCGGGCAACCGCAACTTTGACGGACGGATTCACCCGTACGCCAAACAAGCATTTTTGGCCTCACCACCGCTGGTGGTCGCCTATGCGATTGCCGGAACAATTCGTTTTGATATTGAAAAAGACGTGCTGGGCGTGGATCAAAACGGCAACGACATCCGCCTAAAAGACATCTGGCCGTCTGATGCAGAAATCGACGCACTGGTCGCCAAGAGCGTTAAGCCTGAACAGTTCCGTCAAGTCTACATCCCCATGTTTGATTTGGGCACGGTTGAAGAAGCCGCCAGCCCGCTGTATGACTGGCGCGAAATGAGTACCTACATTCGCCGTCCACCGTATTGGGACACCACCGGTATGGGCGCATTGGCCGCCAACCCACGCACCCTGACCGGTATGCGCCCACTGGCCGTGCTGCCGGACAACATCACCACCGACCACCTGTCGCCGTCCAACGCCATCATGATGAACAGCGCCGCCGGTGAGTACCTGCACAAAATGGGCGTGCCAGAAGAAGACTTCAATAGCTACGCCACCCACCGTGGCGACCACCTGACCGCCATGCGCGCCACCTTTGCTAACCCACAATTGGTCAATGAAATGGCCGTGGTGGATGGCCAAGTCAAAAAAGGCTCATTGGCACGCATTGAACCCGAAGGCCAAGTCACCCGCATGTGGGAAGCCATTGAAACCTACATGGAGCGCAAACAACCGTTGATCATCATCGCCGGTGCGGACTATGGTCAGGGTTCTAGCCGCGACTGGGCAGCCAAGGGCGTGCGTTTGGCCGGTGTTGAAGCCATTGTTGCCGAAGGCTTTGAGCGCATTCACCGTACCAACTTGGTGGGCATGGGCGTGTTGCCGCTGGAGTTTAAGGCCGGTACCAACCGCAAAACCTTAAGCATTGACGGCACAGAAACCTTTGATGTGATTGGTGAACCAACGCCACGTGGTGATTTGACTTTGGTCATCCATCGTAAAGATGGTGAGAGCGTCGAAGTGCCTGTGACTTGCCGTTTGGATACCGCTGAAGATATTAGCGTGTATGCGGCGGGTGGGGTGTTGCAACGCTTTGCGCAGGACTTCTTGGAAGGTAACGTGTAAGCGTTAGTGGGTTAAAAGGAGCCCTGTCGAACGATGGGGCTTTTTTTCGTTAATTATGTGTTTGAACCAGAACGCAAAAAATGATATTATTCTAGTTGAAAAGTATATGTTAGTGCGGTTTTTTCTAAGCTGCAAGCAGTTGGTTTTATTGATCAGTCGTATGACGTATACCCTTAAAGGAGGAATAATGTTGTGGATAATTACAAATCAGAATTAGCTCGCCAAATCAAGAGTGGTAGGAAGCGAGAGGAGATTATTAGGAGTTTATATCTTATACGACCTACTTTTTCATTCCTTTCAAACTACGTATGCGCAGAAGAGATTTTGGTAGAGGTGTCATCATTTTTTAATATACCGATCAATAAGATTTTAGTATGTGGCTCAGCAAAAATTGGTTTTAGCCTTTATAAAGGCACAGATTTTATTCCAGGATACTCGGATCTTGATCTTGCAATTGTAGATGCTGATCTTTTCTCAAAGTATTTCGATATAGTTTTAAAAGAAACAAATGCATACAATAAGCAAACAATGTTTAAAGATTCAGAGGTCGCGAAGCGTTATATTGGCGGGGTCTCAAAAGGCTGTATTAATCCAAAAAATATGCCGAATATAGATAAGAAAGTCGAAATTAACGACTTCTTCTCTACGCTTTCACAGCGATATAGGAATATTTATGCATCGATTAGCGTATGCTTCTATCTCTCGGAAGCTTCTTTTCAGAGAAAGCAACAAACTGCTCTCCACACATGGGTGAGTAATTTTAACCAAAATCTTATTGGAGTGGGAGTTTAACATGATTCCATATCAAATTCGTTCTGTGCAATTGATTAATCTTATTAGAAATATTAAGAATGGCACGCTTGTACCAAAGGCTTACTTCCAGCGAAATTTAGTTTGGAGGGATATTCATAAAAAAGAATTAATTGAAACTATTATATTGGGGTATCCGTTCCCAATGATCTTTATATCACAAGGTGGAATTGATGTTGAAAATATGACCTCTATTTCGTGTATTGTTGATGGTCAACAAAGATGTGATGCGATAGAGTCGTTTGTTGATGGAAAATTTAAAGTCAATGGGAGGTATTTTAGTGAGTTTGACGAGGCAGAGAAAACAACTTTCTTTAAATATGAAATTCCTGTTTGTGAAATAGACATCCTTAATACTGATAGCCAGGTTTTGGATATGTTTCAACGCATAAACAGAACATCAAACTCTTTAACTAATATAGAGAAGCAAGCTTCAGAATTTGGAGCATCTTATTATATGCTGGTGGCAAAAATACTTTGTGACCAGATAGATTTGCCAGATTTTGGAAGTGCGTCTGACAGTATTACTCTTGATCCTAATATTCCGGCTGATTTTTTTGACTGGGCGCGCTCTATTAGCTGTGGTGCCGTACAAAAAATTATGAACGATGAAAAGATTTTTTCTGGAAGAGACTTATCCAGAAAAGTTAACCTGCAGTATATGTTAAATTTAATGAGTACCTATATGGATGGTTTTTATAATAGAAATGATAAGATAGAGGATAATTTATTGCTATATGTGAATGATTTTACAAGAAAAAACGAAATGGTTTATAATTTTGAAAGAGTTTCTGAATTTATGCTTGACTTTGATTTTGATAAAAGTTCCATGTGGTGTAATAAAGCCAACTTCTTTTCACTATTTGTTTTTTTAAGTAATTCTTTTTCAAAAAATGTTGTATTTGATCTTTCAGATACAAGATCCAAACTTATAGGATTCACACCTGACGATATTTATAGAATTGCCGCTAAAGAAGGAGTAAATAATCTAAAAGAGCGGCAGTCTAGGGACGCGTACATTAGAAAAATCTTTGAGTCTTAATTCGTTAATTGATTTTTTAATGTGCTGATAATGAGGGTTAAGTGATTATGTAATTCTAGATCCAAGTGCCTTGAAGAAAAATGGCACTTGGTTAGCTGATTTACGATTGCTCTGCATATAGCACTTTATAGTATCCAGCACAAGAATAATACGGCTTGATCTGTCAGCACTTTGCAGGACATTACAGAGGAGCAGTATTTTGCTCCTCTGTTGCAAAGCGTACTCCAACCACAGCGACTCTGTAGCAACTCGACTATCGTTCAGCCGAATTTGTTAGATTAGTGGTCAAGATTAGACAGACTAAAGAGTATCAACATGCGTCTATTAGCAATCGCATCCACTGTGTTTTTTGCAGGCTGTAGCGTATTCGGCTATAGCAAATTCAAAACGCCAGCCGATTGCGTACAGCGCTGCTTTTCTTGATACCAAATGCTAATACTGCTGCCGTAATGCTAGAGATGGCGATGTCGCCAAGTTGATGCTGTTTAAATCGCTCAATCACATGCGCAGACTTTTGATTAATAACATAAATGAAGATGTTGGTGTCGAGTAACAATATTAAAATCGTAGCTCCTCGCGCACTTGCTCGTCAGGCTGCTCACGCTCTAGCTCAACATTAGGTTCAAACGCATTGAGTGCTTCTTCAAGCAACACCCAAGACCGATCTACCGTGCTGGCTAACGGCAGCAAAACAGTGGTGTCCATGAGCCATCCTTTAATGTGTGTGAAACACGGCAAACAAAGCATATTCTGCAATGTTGTATGCAAGCGAGGGGCTTTTCATCAAGCACCAAAGCGCTATTGCACCACCAACACATGATTGAGCGCATTAAACCCTGTGGTACTTTCCCAGCCACTGGTATTGGCCATCCGAATGGCGTATTCAGGCCGATTAGACAGCCCATTGGCCGCATCTGGCAAATGCAGCAGTAAGCTATATGACCCCGCAGGCACGCCAACCAGTTTAATGGCTTGGGACAGTTGTGTTGTTTGAGCCGCCAGCCAGCGGCGGGGGTCACTGGTCAGCGCAAACCGATACAACGTGCCGGTACTGGTATTGCGCAAAATCAGCATGGCTTTCCGCGCATTATAGGGCGAGGCATAGCCACTGTTCGCGATTTTTAGGCTAAAGGATAATGTGCCACCCACCGCCACTTGATTGCTATATACCCCTTGCACCATGTTAAACCGATAGCCCAATTTGCGTTTGGCAATACTAAGGTTACTGCCCCAACTGTTGAGTACGTCGGTGTTGTAGTCGGCATTTAAATACGAATAGTGCATTTTGCTCATGTCGGCATTGGCGTTTGTCCACGTCGAATACGTCGATGGGGTGCAGGTTTCGCCCCCTTGCGGCACATACAGATTGTCCGTGTTTAAATAGTTTTTATCGGCAGTGACATCGGCATAGGTGCCAAAATCATCCGCATTGGCCAAAAAACAATCATTGTGATGGCCGACGCGTGCTTTATCGGTGTTTTGAAAGGCTTCTGCGCTGGTCAGTGCTGCCGTGCCATAAAAGTGTTGTTTAAACGCCGGTGTGCGCAATTGAACCGTACGATTACTGGGTAGGGCGTTGAGCAGTGCTTGGGTCACGTCTTGGCGGTCAAGCCATTGTGTGGCACTGATTTGACCTTCGTTGCCAAAATAATCGGTGTAATACCATTCGCCCCACACTCCAATCAGGCCGGTCTGTACGGTGGTGATCACGTCGGCGTTGCTTTGCAGATAGGGTGCAAGCTGGCTGATATGGCTTAGCATCCATGCTTTGGTGGTGTCACGGGTGTTGGGTTGTGTCACGGCTGCGCCATCCCACGAATACGCAAAGCGGACAATCGCTTTGAGTCCTGCTTGGCGAATGGTGGCAAGGTTTTGATTGAGCGTATCTAGCGCATTTTGGCTGATGGCGCTGGTCTTAAACGCGCCTAAGTCCACACTACACAGCACAAGGCTGATTTTTTCATTGGTTAGATAGCCTTGTAAGGTCGCAGCATCGTAGTTGCACCCGCCATTGCTGTGGTACAGCCCGCGCTCGGGATTGGCCAAAATGGTGGTGGTGTCGTTGGTATAGTTGACGGTGTTATAGGTGCTGTAGGTGTGGGTGTAAACCGGTTGGGTGTCGAGCGGGGTTTCGGCTTGAAACACCACATTCGCTGCGTTAGGGCTGGCTGTTTCGCCTACATCTGCTCGCGCCAATGTCCATTGCACAGCGGTTGCGGTCACGCTGTAGGACACGGCTTTGGCCAGTGTCCAACTCCAGTTGCTGCCTGTGCCGCTGTAGCTGTACAAATTGCCGTTTTCGAGTAAATAGTTAGCCCCTATGCCATAAGCATTAAAGCCTGTTGCGGGGGTTTGGTCGGTATCAAGGTAAACGCGGTGCTGGTTGTAGGTGCTATTTTTGACCAGTTTATAAATCAGTTGGGTGGCGTTGTTGGTGGCGCTGTAACTGGTGATGCTGGCATCTGCCGTGCCCGCGTAAAGGGCGGCGATAACGGTGAGCGCAGCGCTGAGGGCGGTGTGTGGTTGGCGTGGCATGATGTCATCCCTGTTGTTTGGCGGTGTTGCGGTGACTCACCTGCAATCCAAGCTTGCCCACTGAGCATAGCATTTGTTTTATGGCATTATCGGCGCAATTTTTTTGAGGAAAATATCATGTCATCCGTTGGCTCACAGATTCGTATTCCGGCAACCTACATGCGCGGCGGTACCAGCAAAGGCGTCTTTTTCAAACTTGACGATCTGCCGCAAAGCTGCCAAATGGCAGGCCAAGCGCGTGATCAATTGTTTATGCGGGTGATTGGCAGCCCAGACGCCTACGCCAAGCACATCGACGGCATGGGCGGCGCAACCTCCAGCACCAGCAAATGCGTGATTTTGTCCAAAAGTCACCAGCCAGATCACGATGTTGATTATTTATACGGCCAAGTGTCGATTGATAAAGCCTTTGTCGACTGGAGCGGCAACTGTGGCAACTTGTCCACCGCTGCGGGGGCATTTGCGATTCATGCCGGCTTGGTCGATGCCGCACGTATCCCCGACAACGGCGTGTGTGTGGTGCGTATTTGGCAAGCCAATATCAACAAAACCATCATTGCCCATGTTCCTGTGACCAACAGTGAAGTGCAAGAGCTGGGTGATTTTGAACTTGACGGCGTCACCTTTCCGGCAGCCGAAATTGTACTGGAGTTTCTCGACCCTGCTGATGACGGCGAAGACGGTGCGGCGGGTTCGATGTTCCCCACTGGCAACCTGATTGATGACTTGGACGTGCCAGAGATCGGCACACTCAAAGCCACCATGATCACCGCTGGTATCCCCACCGTGTTTGTGAATGCCGAAGACATTGGCTACACCGGCACCGAGCTGCAAGATGCCATTAACGGCGATGCCGCAGCCTTGGCTAAATTTGAAAAAATTCGCGTCGCAGGTGCGCTGCGTATGGGCTTAATCAACACCCCCGAAGAAGCCTTAACCCGTCAACACACGCCCAAAATTGCGTTTGTTGCCCACCCACAAGACCATGTGTCGTCCAGCGGTAAGACGGTTTATGCCGGTGATGTTGATTTGCTGGTGCGGGCGTTGTCGATGGGCAAGTTGCACCACGCCATGATGGGCACGGCAGCGGTGGCAATTGGCACGGCTGCTGCCGTGACCGGCACGTTGGTCAACTTGGCAGCGGGTGGCGGTGAGCGTACCGCGGTGCGCTTTGGTCATCCATCCGGCACGTTGCGGGTGGGTGCAGAAGCCGCGTTGGTCAATGGGGAGTGGACAGTCAAAAAAGCCATCATGAGCCGCAGTGCGCGCATGATTATGGAAGGCTGGGTACGCGTGCCAGCATCAACCCTCGAGGTATAAACGTTCGGTCAGGTCACACCAAGCCCTGCGTGCAAACGTGGGGCTTTTTTGTGGAAAAACAGATCAATTTGCTGTTATGGGGTCAAAAAAGGATTAATGGTATGTAGATCTAAGGGCTCAAAATCTTTGATGTTTTGGGTGATCAGGGTGGCTTCTTGTTGTATGCAAATGTAGGCAACATCATCATCATCACGGTCATCAATAGACACTCTCAGGGTGCATCTGTCATCATTCGGTTTTTAATGCCCTACTTTTTGTATGGCTTTTTCCCATTGAGGATCTGTTGATGTCATTGCCTGCTTGCCCAAAATGTCACTCTGAATACACCTACGAAGACGGCGCCATGCTCATTTGCCCAGAGTGTTCGCACGAATGGTCGGCCACTGCTGCGGCCAGCGATGATGAGGTACTGGTCATCAAAGACGCCGTGGGCAACGTGTTGCAAGACGGCGACACCGTCACGGTGATTAAAGACCTCAAGGTCAAAGGCTCGTCATTGGTCATTAAAGTGGGTACCAAAGCCAAAAATATTCGGTTGTTGGCCGATGCCAGCGACGGCCACGATATTGACTGCAAAGTCGATGGAATTGGCGCAATGAAGCTTAAGTCTTCAGTGGTTAAAAAAGCCTAATTTATGTAGGGGACAGGGCGGGTGCTGCATCGGTACAGCCGGTTTGGACTTTAGCCAATGTCTCGGTTAGAACCTCAAGCAGTATGGCAAGGTCATGCTGTTTGGCTTCAATCTCGCCGATTTTTTGTTGAATACAGCGGGTTTTATCGGTCACGCTCAGTTGTTGGTTGTCCCACACTTGAATCAAATCACCAATTTCAGTCAGTGTAAAACCGAGCCGTTTGGCCTGCGCAATTAAGCCCAGCCGTCGTAACGCCATCGCCGAATAATCTTTATAGTTATTGCTGTGTTGCGGGCGTGTTGCCGTGCCTAATAACCCAAGTCGTTCATAAAAACGGATCGTATCGCGAGAAAAACCAGAGTGCTTGGCTAAGTCACCAATTTTCATGGGCTGTGAGTCTCAAAAACGCTTGACCATGAACCATACTCCATCGTTTAGCGTCGGCGTGTCATTTTTATTTACGGTCAACAACCATGAACGCATTTGATTATTGCCATAAGACGGCGTTGATTACGGGCGCGTCATCTGGGATTGGTGCGGTGTATGCACAGGCATTGGCGGCACGCGGCGCACATGTCGTGTTGGTGGCGCGTTCTGCCGAGCCGTTGCAGGCATTAGCAGCGCAATTATCCAATGACTATGGGGTCAAAACCTTGGTGATTGCGATTGATTTGACTCAGAGGGATGCCGCTCGGCACGTCTATGAAACGGCATGTGCTGCCGGATTTTGCCCTGATGTGCTGATTAATAACGCAGGTTTTGCTACCTATGGGCGTTTTGAGTCGGTGTCATTGGCACGACAGCGCGACGAGATCATGCTCAATTGTATGGCATTGATGGCATTAACCCATTACGCATTGCCGGCCATGTTGGCTCAGGGGTCGGGCGTGGTGGTTCAAGTGGCATCAACCGCAGCGTTTCAGCCTGACCCTTATATGGCAGTTTATGGAGCCAGTAAGGCCTTTGTATTGTCGTTTGCCGAAGCCTTGTGGGCAGAGAATCACATACATGGGGTGCGAGTGTTGGCATTATGTCCTGGTGCAACCGAGACGCCATTTTTTGCAGTGGTGGGCGCAGATGAAGCCTCAGTGGGCAAGCGTATGTCGGCACAAGCGGTGGTTGATACGGCATTTGCGGCGGTTGATCGTGGCGCGAGTCATGTGATTGTCGGTTGCCGTAATTATTGGCTGGCGCAGGTGTCACGTTGGCTGCCGCGTCAGCCGGTTTTGCATATTGTCGAGCAAACCTTGCGCCCGCAGCATCACGCATAAGCTGCCTTTTCACTTGCATCACAGACGATGTGTGACGGTCTGGATATGCTGTTTGGCATTTGATAGGCCAAACAGCCAACCGGAGTCAGTCATGCATAAGGGTCGTTTAGAAGCGTTTAGTGATGGGGTATTGGCGATTATTTTGACCATTATGGTATTAGAACTCAAAGTCCCCCATGTACCGACTGTGGCAGGATTACTGACGGTGTGGCCGGTCTTTTTAAGCTATGTGTTGAGCTTTATTTATGTTGGGATTTACTGGAACAACCACCATCACCTGTTACAAGCCAGCCAGCAGGTGAGTGGTGGCGTGTTGTGGGCCAATTTACATATGTTGTTTTGGCTGTCGCTGATTCCCTTTGTGACCGCGTGGATGGGAGAAAACCACTTTGCCGCTGTGCCTGTGGCGGCTTATGGTGGGGTGCTGTTTATGGCGGCGCTGGCCTATCGTTTTTTGGTCAAGGCATTGCTGCATGTGCATGGCACAGACTCATCGTTAGCCAAGGCCATTGGCCATGACGGCAAAGGCACGATCTCATTGCTGTGTTATGCGTTGGGAATTGCCTTGGCGTTGTGGGTCAATGCACCATTGGGTGGCGCATTGTTTGTGCTGGTGGCGTTGCTGTGGTTAATGCCAGACCAGCGGATTGAGCGTCAACTCCGCTAACACTGCATGATGATGTCATCAAATCAAGACAAGGATGTGTGATGAAAAACCTTCGATATGGGCTGTGGTTAGTCTTGCCACTGACGGCATGTATGTCTAAACAACAGGCCGCCCAATATGTCACCTTGACGGCGGTGGCCTCACCCATCGCCGAGCAAACGCAATGGCAGCCGGTCAATGCAGGCATTAACCCTGCGTATCATCGGTTGCAATCGCCGCTGGGTAGTATTGAGCTATATGACAACCCCACGCCCGTGCAGGGTCTAAATGATGCGCAACTCTTGGTACAAGATGCCGCCCAGCAGCAGGCGTTGCGGGTTCAGTTGCAGCAGCAGGGGGCTACACTATTGGGTGACCCCATTGATGAGGTGTTGAGTCTGGCCGGACAAGATTTTTTGTATCATCGCTATCGTGTTCGCCATACCAACGGATCGCGCCACAAGTATGAGTTATATGTGGGCGTGGTGCAGGGCAAGCCCTTGCAGATCACGGTACAGATTGATGATGACGTCGATGCCAAAAGCTACGAAGCCTTGCAAGCTGTGTTGAATCAACAGGTGGCGGCCAGACAATAGGCCGCCATCTCAGCGGAACACGGCAGGTGCGGGATTTAAGCTGCTTGTAATTGCCCTTCAGCGAGTCGTTGCCGCCATACGGCCAGCAATGCGGTGCGATCCCGCTTAGCCGGATGAAAATCGGCCTTAAAATAGTCAAAATATTCTGGCACAAGTGTAACGATCATCTGTGTCAGCATTCGCAAACCACGTAGGTTGTCGCGTACGCGGGGTAGGCTATTACGGCGGTCTTGCCAAAACAATTGCGCAGTGGCGGTGGCAATCATCGACAAAAAACCGGGTGTCAGCGACAGCATGGTTTGCCGCCGCACCTTTAAGTTGGCAAACGTGGCTTGATAGGCATCAAAGGCCACGCTTTTGTGTTCAGACTCTTCAATCGCATGCCACAGCCACAGTTTTGCTGCCTCTGAATCAAAGGCATCAACAATCTCGGGATGGCTTAAAATGTATTCGCCCAGCATGGCGGTAAAATGCTCAACCCCACAGGTAATCGCCAATTGATAACGTGTGGGCAGGGCTTTGAGGCGGGCGTCTTCGCGGCCAATCCATGCGACAAAATCATCAAGCTGATAGTTATCACGCCGCCAACTGTCGTTAAATTCGCTATGCGCTTTAGAGTGCATGGCCTCTTGGCCAATAAACGCCGAAATCTCGGTTTGCAGGGTGGCGTCTTGAATGCGGTCACGCACCAAGCGCACGCTATGCACAAAAAATTGCTCACCAATTGGGAAGGTCGCCGACAAAGCCGTCAGTAAATGCGACACCAACGGGGAGTTGGCGTAGTAATAACGGCCAATGGCATCGGGCTGAAAATTGGGACGGCGTACAGTAATGCCGTGGGCTTTGGGACGACGGTTGAAGGCGGTCATGCTGCACTCCCAACAGAGCCAAATGCCCTGTGTGATGATGTTGACTCGATCATGACAAGCGTTGTTGTCAATCTCGATAGCAAAACCGGCCAATCGTGGAGAAATATTGGCCAAAAACGCCACTTTCTCCACGCAAAGCGGCCGACTGTTTGCACTTGCTTACACCGGCCACACAGCCTGCCAACAGACGAAAGGTCGGGTTGGTCGTATTCTGAATCTGTCCCCAAGACAAGCAAGACCCCTTCAGCCCGCCCCCCAGCGGGCATTTTTTTGTCTGGTGCTTGAGTCTTGTGATCGTGCAGCTTGAGGGCAGGCCACAAAAAACCGGCACATGGCCGGTTGATTGGGGTCGCAGGGTTTAAATTTGCGACTGAATATAGTTTTGTAGACCGATTTTTTCGATCAGCTCAAGCTGTGTGTCGATCCAGTCAATGTGTTCTTCTTCGCTTTCTAAAATCGCAGCAAACAAATCGCGTGAGACATAGTCCCGCACGGCTTCGCAATGAGCCACGGCATCTTTTAAATCGGGATGGGCGTTGTGTTCCATGCGCAGGTCACATTGCAAGATTTCTTGCACGTTTTCGCCCACATACAGCTTGCCCAGTTGTTGCAAGTTGGGCAGACCTTCCAAAAACAAAATGCGGTCAATCAGTTTGTCGGCGTGTTTCATTTCGTCAATCGACTCATGGTATTCATGGTCGGCTAACTTGGTGATGCCCCAGCTTTTGAGCATTTTAGCGTGCAAAAAATATTGGTTAATGGCGGTGAGTTCGTTTAACAACACCTTGTTTAAATACGCAATAACTTGAGCGTCGCCTTTCATGGCCGATCTCCGTGCAGGGTGTGGGTAGGGAAAAAACAGCAGGTTGGGCATAGCTTAAAGAAAAGTACAGGGCAAAAGCCAATCATTTGATGAACCGCAACAGCGCATGACAATCATTGTGATTTAAATCTTGCTTACGGTGAACGACACGAAAAAAAAGACCCGCAGCGTGCAGCGCGAGTCTTGCGGAGGAGGTGAAAACCGCCCAAATAATTAGGCGGCCACCGAAAGCTTTGCGGCAATTTGAGCCAATGTTTCGTCAATGAGAATGCGGGCGTCAGGGACGCAGCGACCACAGCAAGTACCTACATCAAGCTCCTCGCGAACCTCACGAAAACTTTCCGCTCCATTCTCAACGCTTTGGCGAATTTGACGGTCAGTGACAGCACGGCAGAGGCAAATGTACATGGCTGAGTTTCCGCTGATCGATCACGAATGGGATCAGTAATATTATTGATAATTGTTCTCATGTGTCAAGTGTTCGCAGATGATTGGCCGAAAAATAAACGATGTGCTGTATGAGTATGTTGAAGAGGCGAGGGCAACGCCCCTTCAGGGTGAGGTGTTATTGACTGTTGATGCGAGTTCGCAAGACAAATTTTTGCAGTTTACCGGTTGATGTTTTAGGGATCTCTCCAAAAATAACCTGTTTGGGCACTTTAAAGCGCGCCAAATGCTGCCGGCAATGTGCCAGAAGGCTGGCTTCGTCAACAGTTGCACCGGTTTTTAGCTCGACAAAGGCACAGGGCACTTCACCCCAGCGCTCATCGATTTTAGCCACCACGGCGGCGGCCATCACCGCTGGATGTCGATACAGGGCTTCTTCGACTTCTAAAGACGAGATGTTTTCGCCACCCGAAATAATAATGTCTTTGGCGCGGTCTTTAATTTTGGCATAGCCGTCAGTATCGCAGACCGCCAAATCGCCAGAATGAAACCATCCCCCTGCAAAGGCTTCGGCGGTAGCGCTGGGGTTTTTGAGGTAGCCTTTCATGACCGCATTGCCCCGAAACATGATCTCGCCCATGGTTTGACCATCAGCAGGTACAGCGCGCAGGGTGGTTGGATCTAGGACTTGCATGTCTTCTTGCAGTGGATAGGGCACGCCTTGCCGACTGTGGCGTTCGGCTTGTTGTTCAATCGGCAGCTGATCCCAGTCGGGCTGGGTGGCACACAGGGCAGAGGGGCCGTAAGTTTCAGTCAAACCGTAGGTATGCACAATCCGAAAACCCAAGCGCTGCATTCCTTCAATAATGGCGGCAGGAGGAGCTGCACCAGCAATCATCACATTGACGGTGTGTTGAATGTTGCCTTGTTGCTCGGCTGGGGTGTTAATCAGAAGTGCATGTACAATCGGCGCACCACACAAATAGCCAACGTGGTGCTGGCGAATCAGAGCAAAAATTTGTACCGGATCAACCTTGCGTAGGCATACGCAGGTACCGCCAGTGGCCGCCATGCTCCATGCAAAACACCAGCCATTGCAATGAAACAGCGGCAACGTCCACAGATAGATCGGTCGTGCGGGCATGTCCCATGCCATCACATTGCTGACGGCATTGAGGTAAGCGCCCCGATGATGATAGACCACGCCCTTGGGGTTGCCGGTTGTGCCAGAGGTGTAGTTAAGGCTGATGGCGTTCCATTCATCGTCTGGCAGTGACCACGCAAAATCAGCATCACCTGCGGCCAGCCAGTCTTCATATTCAAGCGTGCCAATCGTGTGGGGTCTGCCTATCCATTCGGCATCGGCTACATCAATTACCAATAGGCGTGCGCGTTGAGGTGGGGCAAGCAACGCAATGACTTCAGCCGCTAAAGGTGCAAACTCGGGGTCAACCAGCAGTACTTTGCTATCGGCATGACCCAGCATAAATGCCAGTGTGGCTGCATCTAATCGTGTATTTAAAGCGTTTAGTACCGCACCGGCCATTGGGACTGCAAAATGCGCCTCAATCATGGCCGGAATATTCGGTAATAAAACCGATACGGTGTCATTTCGCCCAATCCCATGATTGACCAATTGGGAAGCAAATTGCCGACAACGGGTATAAGTGTCCTGCCATGTGATGTGCCGTGCGCCATGAATCATGGCGGTCTGATGGGGATAAACCCGCGCCGCCCGTGGCAAAAAACTTAACGGACTGAGCGCCACATGGTTGGCCGCAGTACGGGGCAGCGCATCATAGGGGTGTGGTGAGTCGGGCATTGTCATTTTTATCGTGCATCCAAGCCAGTAGAAGGTTGAGGGGTAAATCATCGACTTGGCTCAGTATGCCAAAGGCCACTCATCCATGGCGATTGGTCTTTTGGATTGATC